>NZ_PCMX01000064.1 GCF_002530675.1 Flavobacterium columnare NBRC 100251 = ATCC 23463 | reverse complement strand
CATTCCTTCTGGCTTAGCCAATCTATAAGTACCTGCCAGCACCCCATCATAGTAATAAAAGAAGTTTGAATCAAACTGAGTTGCAGTTAATTTAGCATTTGTAGGATCTGCTAACAAAAATCCTAAACGAACTGCTGAGCGTCTTTGTACAGGCGTACCGTGATGACCAGGACTTGTTGTTTGATTATCTCCAATTTCATAAGCAAATTCATAAGCCTTAGCTATTTCAGAATAAGTAGATTTACCATACCCCCTTCTTAAATAATAACCTGCCATTCCATCTGCTTCTAATTCACCTGCTCTAGCTGTTGATTCTTTTTTAGAAGGCAAACGGAACGCATATTGTAATTGATGTCCGTACTCATGAGCAAGAATCATTACATTGATTAAGTTTGAAGCATCTTTAGATTTTGCATCTCTAAAAATTCCTTCTCCATAATAAATTTTTCCATTACTATAAGAAATTGCATTATAGGTGGAATTCCAGTCCGTACCGTTTTTTACAAATCTAAACACCGGAGCTGCTACAGAAGTCCCTCTCCAAAAAGTTTTAATAGTAGTATTTTGATTTGTCATAAAAGTAGCATCTGTTGATGTTCCTGCGCCAGAAGATAAGGTTGTAGATAAACTAGCTGAAGCTGGCCAAGAAGAATCTACATAACTACATTCGTGTTCAACTCCTGTTGGTTGTTCTACAATTGCTGCCTCTTCTTGATTAGTCAATTCCTCTTTTTCCTTAGAACAAGAAAATAATGCTACTGATGTAGCCACACTCAGCAACAGAGTGCTTACTTTGATCGCTTTTTTCATAAATTGGTTGGTTTTTAAATTATTTCTGCAAACCTATAATTTTTTTTTTTAAAACAAAAATAAAACAAACATTTGTTCTCATAAAATATTAAACAAAACAATAAAAAGGATTAATATTAATAGCATATTCCCTCTTTTTTAACAAAAAAGTGAAATTTTGTGTAAAAAATTAATCCCCCTTTTTCACAAAATAGTTGATGTTAAATAAAATTATAGCAACTATTATTAACAAGTAAGCACTTAATTGAATTAGATTTATTTCTTCTTTAAAATAAAATAATGCCAAAAAGAAATTAATCAACGGATTAGTATACATTAAAACTCCTACTGTTTTTGAATCAATACCTTTAAGGGCGTACAAATTTAAAAACAAAGGAAGGATAGTAAACAATACAACTATAAAAGTCATTACCTCCCAAAATAATAATACTATGGGCGTTTCTGATTTATAAAAAAAATAAAAAGGTAATAACAGTAATGATGAAATCATCAATTGAATTGTTAATACCACAAAACGATCAAATTGATTATTTTTTCTTTGACTTATAAGATACATTGCAAAGGTTGATGCAATTATTAAGGAATAGATCAAATCTTCAATATGCCCATAAGATAAAATACCACAGCTAATAATAAATAATCCTACTGCTATCCATTGTCCTTTATTCAAATTTTCTTTGAGTATAAAATAAGCTAATATTGTTGTAATTATTGGACAAATTAGATAGGCAAATGAAGCAGATTGTATACTAACATGATTTACGCAATACATGAATAAAAACCAATTTAACACAAGTAAGAAACCTCCTAAAACGGTTAAAAAAATTGTTTTTTTCTTGATCTTTATACTTAATTCATTAAACGTTTTAAAATTATTAAAAACGACGTGTTTTCTGAATAACAAATTAATGAGTAACAACAAAAAGGTGGCATAAAAAACGCGGTAGAATAATATATCTAAAGAAGGATAAGCATGAAGTTTTTTTATCGCCAAACTAAAAAAGCCCCATATAAAGAAGGATGAAAAGGCAGCTACAAAATATTTGTTAAGGTTCATAAAATCAGATTTATAATTATAAAAAAAGGATAAAAGTACTCAATTCCTTTTACCCTTTTCTAAAATTAATATTTTTCAAAGTTCTAATGCCCTTCTTTAATTTCTATTAAGTCTACATCAATATTTTGTTTTTTTAATATATTCTTAACTAGAATTGCAAAAAATGTTAAATAAGCAAAACAAAGAACAGCTACAATATATGAATTATGTATACCTATTAAATCTGAAATTTTACCTTGAATAGGAGGTATTATTCCACCACCTAATATCATCATGATTAAAAAAGCGGAACCTTGTGAAGTATATTTTCCTAAACCAAAAATAGATAAACTAAAAATTGCTGGCCACATGATACTACACGCTAATCCTCCCGCTAAAAACGCATAAACTGCAATAATACCTGTTGAAAACAAACCTATCAGCATAGCCATCAGACCAAATAAGGCAAAAATCATTAATGTTCTTGCTGGTTTATCTTTAGATAAAAACATGGCTACAATTTGTAATAGAACACATAAAACATAAAAATATAAAGGTTTCATATCTTTACCAGAAAGGATATTAGCACCTAATACTATTCCAAATGCTATCAGAGGGACTACTATTAATGCTATTATCTTTTTCATTCCTTTCAAATCAAAAACACTAATAGCACCAGCCCAACGTCCTATCATTAAACCTCCCCAATACATAGATATATAAGGCGCAATATCAGAAGATTGTAAACTACCAAATTCAGGTAATTTTAACAATTCTCCTAGGTTACTTCCTATAGCAACCTCAACACCTACGTAAACAAAAATGGCCAACATTCCTAATACTAGTTGAGGATACTGCATAGCCCCCCAACCTTCAGGGTTTTTCTTAGCGGATGTATAAGCATAAAAAATTCCCCCTAAAACTACTACTAAAGCTCCAATTAGCCAGTTCATTCTATACTCATTTAAATCTAATAAATCAGACGAATTTAAATCATTTACATTCTGATATGTTTTAAAAATAAAGGTAAAACAAGCGGCTAAAAGTATGGTCATAACGACCAATGTCATTAAAGCCTTATTGGCTTTTTCCATAGGTTCATTAGAGATTCCTGAGGGTACTTTTTTAGATAAATAAAACAATGCTGCTGAACCTACAAATAGTAAGCCTACACACACATAAAGAAAAATAACTTTATCTAATTCTAAATGTTTAATTTGATCATCTGAAACTGAAGCGGTTGTTCCAAACAAGGCTAAGGCTACAATTATTGGCCCTATTGTTGTCCCTAATGAATTAATTCCTCCTCCTAAATTTACTCTACTTGCTCCTGTTTTAGGATCTCCTAATAAGATAGCAAAAGGGTTAGCTGCCGTTTGTTGCAATGAAAAACCTAATGCTACTATAAACAAACCTACCAACATACCTTCATAGATACTCCCTTTTACGGCTAAAATCATGGCTCCTGCTCCTAAAGCAGAAAATAACAAACCATAAATTATACTTTTTTTATGTCCCCAACTTCCTACAATATCTTTCCCTCTGGCATTTCCAAAAGCAAATAATAATAATGCTCCTAAATAATAAGCCGTATAAAATGCAAAATCTATTAACTGGGATTGGAATTGATCTAAGGAAAAATAATTTTTACAAAATGGAATAAATATACTATTTCCTGCCGCAATAAAACCCCAAAAAAAGAAAACCGTTACCAGGGTATATAAAGCTGGATAATTTGTTTTTGTTACTTGTGAATTCATAAATATTTTTAGTTAGCGATCCAAATATAACAATAACTTTGATTAAAATTTTAAAATTGTATTTTTGTTTTAAATTTAAAGAATATGAAAAATTTTTGGTTTTTACTAACTTCACTAATGCTTCTGACGGCTTGTGATGACGGGAATATAATAGAGGAAACATTTAATTTTGGAAACATTACTGTTCAAAAATGCAACACCACCAATACATTGTATAAAATTAATGATAAAGAAGCTCTTGTCTTTGTTACTCCTGAAACAAGCTTTCCTAATGAAGAAGGAACTAAAACGTACACTATTGGAACAACTCATAGTTTAGTTTATAAAAAGTTTTATTCTACAATTAGTAGTAATGAAATCTGTTCTACGGGCAGTGTTCCTATTGCAGAACAATGGACCGTATCAGGCGGGACTATTGAAATAACTTCTAACAAAATAACCTCTACCAATGATCCTTCCAAAATAGTAGGTTATAACCATAAGATCTTATTCAAAAATATAACATTCAACACCCCTAACAAACAACTGGTATATGACCAATATGATTTTGGCAATTACACAACCGATTTAATCGATTTAAAATTTGATTATAAAAATGCTGTTATGCAAAATTGTTCAGGAAACAACCTTATATTTAAATACAATAATAATAATGCCTTATTGTTAGATATAGATTCTAATTTATATAAACACCAAACGGTTGGTACAAAGACGGCGTTAATAAATAACGTTAATAAAATAAGCTATAGAGTTTACAATGGTAATTTAAATAGTAATTTTTTCTGTCAATCTATCCCTCCTACAAGTCCTAGTTTAACCGAAGAATGGATTGCTCAAAACGGGACAACGGATAACGATGGTGTTATTGTGATAGAAACCACTCAACAAACCTCTACCACTTATCGTCATGTTATCAAACTCAGAAAAGTTACTTTTAAGAATGGAATTAAAACATACAGTCCAAATCCTAATGGTGATTATGAATTTGGCGAAATTATAAACTAGTTTACAAAAAGTTTTTTTGGTTAATATATACTTCTGTTGCACCAAAACCATATTTTTGAAAACTAGCTTCTTGAAAGCTGATGTAGCTATATCTATTTAATAGGAAATCTAGTTCAGCTTTCAAGATCCCTTCTCCAACACCGTGAATAAGTACCACTTTCTGAATTTTGTTTTTTATTGCAAAATCTAGCTGTCTTTGTGCTGTTTCTATTTGAATATTTAAAATATCGTAATTATTCATTCCTTTAGTACTTTGCACTAATTTTTCTATATGAAGATCTACCTCTAAAATGGTTTCATCCTTCTTAGATTTTTTTTCTTTTATAGAATTTTTAGGTTTAGAAATTTCTTTTTCTTTCTTTATTGCATAAAAATTTGTTGTAGAAAAATCCATTCCTGATTCTCCTATCAAAATCAATTCGTTGCTTTTAAAAGGTAACTCAAAACCTTCTTCTGTTTCTATCCAAACTTGATCTGTAGCTATCTTAATTACTACTCCATTAATATTATCATCTAAAACGGACACTTTATCTCCTTTGGAAAACATAACTTTTTTTTGACAAAAATAGGAAGTAAATATTTAATTTTACAATGAACTACGTTTTTACACGGGTAGAAAAAAAATAATCATGAACGATTTTATGATTCCTTGTTTATTTAAAATGGTTTTCAGGGTAGATTGTCTGGGGTGTGGGGCACAAAGGGCTTTTATTTTATTACTAAAAGGAGAGTTAAAAAATGCTTTTTTTATGTATCCTCCTCTTTTTAGCGTACTTCCTTATGTATTGCTAATAATTGGACAATATTTTAAAGTTTTTAATTTTTCTAATAAATACATCCGATCATTAGGCTATATAAACTTAATTATTATGTTTATTTCTTATTTTATTAAACATTTAACATAAAGAAGGAGGCTGTCTACAAGATAATAATTGTATCATTTTATCTTGTTCCCTAACAGTAAGAAATAGCATCAAAAATGAAGCTTTTCGTGTTATTAAATAAACAAAATAAGATTTTCTATGCTTATTTTGTAGACAGCCTATTAGTTTTTATTTTTCAAACGCTTTAAGAGTATCTATGATTATAGCAACACAATCTCTTAATTGTTCTTCATTCATCACCAAAGGTGGTGCAAAACGAATAATATTGCCATGTGTTGGTTTAGCTAATAAGCCTTTCTCTGCCAATTTCACACAAATATTCCAAGCTGTATCACTTTCTTCTGTATCATTAATTACAACCGCATTCAACAACCCTTTACCACGGACTAAAGTAGCTACATTCGATGTTTTTATAAATTTAGCTAATTCTTCTCTGAATATTTTCCCTAAACGTTCTGCATTTTCGGCTAATTGCTCCTCTTTTACCACTTCTAAAGCTTCTATAGCCACAGCAGCAGCTACTGGATTTCCTCCAAAAGTAGATCCGTGTTGACCTGGTTTTATTACATTCATAATGCCATCATTAGCCAATACAGCTGATACAGGATACGCACCTCCTGATAATGCTTTTCCTAAAATTAAAATATCAGGTTGAACATTTTCATGATGTACTGCCAGTAATTTGCCAGTACGAGCAATACCTGTTTGAACCTCATCGGCTATAAACAATACATTATGTTTTTCACATAATGCTTTTGCTTTTGCTAAATATCCTTCACTAGGAACATAAACTCCTGCTTCTCCTTGAATAGGTTCTACTAAAAAACCTGCAATATTAGGAGATGACGTAATTGCTTGTTCTAAAGCTTCTAAATCATCGTATGCAATTTTTATAAATCCTGCTGTATAAGGGCCAAAGTTCTTACGAGCATTTTCATCATTAGAGAATGAAATGATTGTGGTTGTTCTTCCGTGGAAGTTATTTTCACAAACTATAATTTGAGCCTCATTTTCATTAATTCCTTTTTTTTCATAAGCCCATTTACGACACAATTTCAAAGCTGTTTCAACTGCTTCAGCTCCTGTGTTCATTGGCAATACCTTA
The DNA here is from genome assembly GCF_002530675.1 of Flavobacterium columnare NBRC 100251 = ATCC 23463. Classification (GTDB taxonomy): domain Bacteria; phylum Bacteroidota; class Bacteroidia; order Flavobacteriales; family Flavobacteriaceae; genus Flavobacterium; species Flavobacterium columnare. The sequence goes on along the minus strand of NZ_PCMX01000064.1, from coordinate 9,885 downwards.
TCAAAACCAAAATAGTTGGTTACATATTGTTCATAAACACCTAACTTATCATTATAAAATGCTCTTGAAGTTAAAGTTAATGTTTGAGCTTGTTTTACCATAGCATCGACAATTCTTGGATGACAATGCCCTTGGTTTACGGCAGAATACGCTGATAAAAAATCGTAATATTTCTTACCTTCTACATCCCAAACGTACACTCCTTCTCCTCTACTTAAGACTACTGGTAGTGGATGATAATTGTGTGCTCCGTGTTTGTCTTCTAATGCAATGGCTTCAGCTGAACTTAATTTTTCTAAAACTGACATAATAATTCTTATTGATTGGTAAAATCGCAATTCCTTCTTACGGGCGAGAAATCAACCCTATGAACGTCAAAAGTACAAATTTCTACGATCATTCTCCAAACAATTCAATTTCAAACATCTGATCTTTTTCAAGAAACATTTTATTAACAAACATTTCTGTTTTTTAACTATAAGTAAATCGTAATATAACAATCTAAAAAAAAGTCATAAACATTTAGCTAACATAAAGCCTGTAGGTTTGCCAAAACAAAAAATAAATTTATGAACTTAAAAAACATGCTCTTTAGCTCTATTATTATATCAGGAGTAGCTTGTAATAGAGAGGAAAACACAAACACGGATTCAGCAGTTGAAAATACTCGTATTGAATTTAAAAACCATTCTAAAACTCCTGCTCTTATAAAAACAATGCCTGAGTTTTCAAGTATTCAAACCTATTCTTTATTTTCAAGTGAAGACCCTTTTATTAATTCTCCTGACTTTGTTTTTGGGGGTTCCGCAGACGGATCGGGACTTATAAAAAACCCAGACGGCACCTTTACTTTTTTAGTAAACAATGAAGATAATTTTTCTGTTTCTAAAATAACTTTTGATAAAACCTTTAAACCTATTGCTGGTGAATATGTTTTAAATTCTAAAGGTGCAGGAACCAGACTTTGTTCTGCCACTTTAGCAATGCCTGAAATTCACGGTTTTGGACCTTTCTTTTTAACTTGTGGTGAAAGCGATAGTGAATCTCTTGTACATAAAATAGCACCTACGGATACTCACATAAATGCCAGTATTCCTAAAACCATTCCTGCTTTTGGTAGATGGAGTGCTGAAAATGCAGTTCCTTTATCTAAAAATGCTTACGCTGGTCAAACAATTATCATGATTGGAGATGATGACAACAAAGATTATGGAGGTCAACTGGTAATGTATAAATCAACAACAGGCGATTTAAACAATGGAAAAGTATATGTAATCAAACGTATAGATAACGAATCTATTGAAACTAAAATGACTGAAAATAACACCTATGACATAGAGTTCGTTGAAATTACAAACGCTAAAACCAATACAGGCTTACAAAACAATCAAGCAGCCCAAGCCGCAAATGCCATTGTATTTGGACGTGTAGAAGATATTGACTGGAATAAAACCACAGGAAAAGAACGAGAAATTTATTTTAATGTTACAGGTCAAAACAATACGGGAGTAAACGCAAATAATACCCGAACTAAATACGGAAGATTGTATCGTTTAGAATTAGATCCTAGCAATCCTTTAAAAGGAAAATTAACTGTTATGTTAGACGGTGATAACAAATCAGGTTTAGCAAAAACATTTCAAAACATAGATAATATTTGTGTTACAAAAAACTATGTGTATCTACAAGAAGATGCTAATGGTTATGGTGACGAGTCACATGACGCATATATTTATCAATACGATATCGCTAAAAAAACACTAAAAGTAGTTTTTGAATTAGATCACAGACGAAATGATACTTCTGATAAATATTTAGGTGCTAAATCTCCCAAAGGTTCTTGGGAATATGGTGCTTTATTAGACGTTTCTGATATTATTGAAAAAGACAATACCTTTATGTTATCTATACAACCTCATTCTTGGGAAAAAGAGGATTTTAAAGGTAAAGATGGTGGCGGTTTACGCCCAGATGAAAAACAAGGAAGCCAGGTTATTCTTATTAATGGTTTACCAAGATAATCCTTTCTAAATACATTCTATAAACGAAACCTAGAGACTGTCTAAAGATTATTCATCTATCATCTGTTGTTCAACAAGAACCAAACTATTAAACGAATTAAATTCTAATTATACATTAGTCTTTATGATAAAGATGAAAAGAGTAAAAGCAGTCTCTTTTTTTTTTACTAACCCAATTTTCATGAAAAATATAGTCTTTTTAATCCTATTCATTTGTACTATCTCCTGCAAAAAAAATGAATACCGATCCATACAAAGCGTGCATAACACACAAAACCTACTCAAACTTAATTTCAAGTACTTTGCCAATGAAATAAATACATTTGAAGAAATAACAAAAAACAATGCAACAGCAGATCAATTACGAGATCAATTCCAAAAAACTCGGTTAGCTTTTAAGAAAACAGAAGAATTTATTGCTTACTATTTTCCTAGTAGTTTTATAAAAATAAACGGTGCTCCCATTGACGAAAATGATCTCAACGAAACCAATAGAAAAATAGAATACGCTACAGGATTTCAAAAAATTGAAGAACTAATATTCCAACCTTCAATTAACAAATTTTTTTTATCAAAAAACATTGAAATACTAAAAGGCCATCTCGTAGTATTAACCCAACAAATCAACAACTTACAATTAAATGACAGCAATATATTTGAAATTCAAAAATTACAATTACTTCGCGTTCTAAGTTTAGGAATTACAGGTTTTGACTCCGCTCTAGCCCTGCATTCATTACCCGAAGCACAAAGTTCCTTAAGAGGTATTCAGGAAGTTGTTAACAGTTTTCAATTTGATAAATCATTCAATACAGCCATTAGTAAAGCAATATCTTACCTCAAAAAAAACAATTCGTTCAACACCTTTGATCGTGCGGTATTTATCACACAATACGCCAATCCGATATTTCAAAATATCTTTCGAATTCAACAAGAATTGCATATTAAAAACAATCCCTTTTTAACTGCTATTAATTTTAATAAAAAAACGCCTTTTGAAACAGAAGCGTACGACCCAAACTACTTTGCTCCTTTTTACAACAAAAACCCTAGCAAATTACAAATTCACTTGGGCAAACAACTTTTTTTTGACAAAATTTTGAGTGGCAATAATCAAATAAGCTGCGCCAGTTGTCACATTCCTAACCAGGCTTATGCAGACCATAAAACGAAGGCCGTTGCAAATAAAACATCACGTAATACGCCAACCTTATTAAACGCAGGATTGCAAAACACCCAATTTGCAGACAATCGCATTCGTTATTTAGAAGATCAAGCCAAAGCCGTTATAAATAACCCCGATGAAATGCACGGTAGCTTTACATTAGCCCTTAAAAAACTTAATAAAAACCAAATGTATCGAAATCTTTTTCATAAAGTTTTTCCTAGTTCAAAAAATATAACCGAAGAAAATTTATTACAATCCATTGCTAGTTTTGTCAGAAGTCTATCCAAACTAAATTCTAAATTTGATGAATATCTAAGAGGAAAAGCTTCTTTAACCATACAAGAAAAAAAAGGTTTTAATCTTTTTATGGGAAAAGCAAAATGCGCAACTTGTCATTTCTTTCCTTTATTTAATGGCAGCATTCCTCCTTTATACCAAAAAACAGAAAGCGAAATATTAGGTGTTCCCTCCCGTATCCATTCAAAACAAATAGATCCCGATTTAGGAGAATATCATATTACAAAAGCACCACTCAAAAAATATGCTTTTAAAACACCAACCGTTCGTAATGCCTCGATTACTTTTCCTTATATGCACAACGGTGTTTTTAACACGCTAGAAGAAGTCATTAATTTTTACAATAAAGGAGGTGGCAAAGGAAACGGAATCATAGTAGAACACCAAACTTTAGCCCAAAATCCGCTCCTTTTATCTAAAGAAGAAATGCAAAACATAATTCGTTTTATACAAACCTTAAACAATCCATAGTTCTAAAACCACTATGGATTGTTCAGGTATTTTTAAAACATTTCTAACAACTTAGTTACAGTATTAAAATTACGAATTGTAGAAAGTACATTTAATTTTTTTTCTATATACTTATTATCCATTCGGGTTTTACCAGCCCCATTAATATATTTCAAATATATCCGATTCTTATCTACTGTTGCCTCATCTGGTTTAACCTGACTTATTTTTAAATCATGAATAGCACTTTCATTTAGTTCTTTATTCAAAAAAGCAAAGTATATTTTTGAAGGATCAGCTTCCTTTTCTTTTAAATATGGATTATTAGAAAGAGCTCCTTCTAAATCTTCCTTCCCTAAAACCATTACAGGTACTTCATAGCCCCATTCCTTAAAAATTTCTTGTTTGATTTTGAACCCTACCGAAGGACCATTTGCTTCCTCACATTCAAAAAACACATTTCCTGACTGGATATAAGTCACCACATTTTGAAACCCCATTCGCTCCAATAAAACTTTCAAATCATCCATCTTTATCATATTGTGTCCTGATACATTTATACCGCGAAGGAGTGCAAGGTGTTTTTTCATTATTACTTTTTTTAAAAAATTATCAAAAGAGATAGAATAACAAATTTAGATTAATTTAAAAAGTTCACAAGATAAAATTTAAAAAGCCTTAAATAATTCCTTATTTTAGAACAGTCAAACACAACTATAAAACCAACACATCTAGAATGAGTTCAAAAAATGAATCTTATAACAAACAAAAAACTTTTAACCACTACAAACAAGAAGACAAATACTTTTTTGGTGGCTTTTTGAATAATGCTGACGACAATTTAAGACAAGTTGGCAAAGAGTTCAAAACAAGGATTAATTTTAATCACAACAATAATGAATTAGCAAGTGTTTTTAAAGATTATTTCAACAAAGAAAAATCAGTTGCCAAAAGAGAGCATGCGTTAAACTTATTAAGTAATTACTTTCCTGTTTTAGAACGAATTCAAAAGCATACTAATCATAACTTTGAACAAACCAGAGAAATTTTCGAATTGCTACTTGATACAATAAAAAAATTAAGAGATTATTATACACATCATTATCACAAACCCATCACTATTAATCCCAAAATATATGATTTTTTAGATGACACCTTATTAGATGTTTTAATTACAATTAAAAAAAAGAAAGTAAAAAACGATACCTCTAGAGAACTTCTAAAAGAAAAACTTAGACCTGAATTAACACAATTAAAAAATCAAAAAAGAGAAGAGTTAATAAAAAAAGGCAAAAAACTATTAGAAGAAAATTTAGAAAATGCAGTTTTCAATCACTGTCTAATACCTTTTTTAGAGGAAAACAAAACAGATGATAAACAAAACAAAACAGTTTCTTTACGAAAATATAGAAAATCTAAACCAAACGAAGAAACATCGATTACGTTGACCCAAAGTGGATTAGTCTTTTTAATGTCCTTCTTTTTACATCGAAAAGAGTTTCAAGTTTTCACATCTGGATTAGAAGGATTTAAGGCAAAAGTAAACACTATAAAGGAAGAAGAAATCTCTTTAAATAAAAACAATATTGTATATATGATTACACATTGGTCGTATTCATATTACAATTTTAAAGGTTTAAAACATCGTATAAAAACAGACCAAGGCGTTAGCACCCTTGAACAAAACAATACTACACACAGCTTAACAAATACAAATACAAAAGAAGCCCTACTAACTCAAATAGTAGACTACTTGAGTAAAGTACCAAATGAAATCTACGAAACCCTTTCTGAAAAACAACAGAAAGAGTTTGAAGAAGACATAAATGAGTATATGCGTGAGAATCCAGAAAATGAGGACTCAACTTTTTCATCAATAGTTTCTCACAAAGTCATTCGCAAACGCTATGAAAATAAGTTCAACTATTTTGCAATGCGCTTTTTAGATGAATACGCCGAACTACCTACATTGCGATTTATGGTCAATTTTGGCGACTATATTAAAGACCGTCAAAAGAAAATATTGGAATCTATCCAATTTGATTCCGAAAGAATCATCAAAAAAGAAATCCATCTTTTTGAAAAACTGGGTCTAGTTACTGAATATAAAAAAAACGTATACTTAAAAGAAACTTCCAATATAGACCTTAGTCGTTTTCCTTTATTTCCTAATCCCAGTTACGTAATGGCTAATAACAATATACCTTTTTATATAGATAGCAGAAGTAACAACTTAGATGAATATCTAAACCAAAAGAAAAAAGCGCAAAGTCAAAACAGAAAAAGGAATCTTACTTTTGAAAAGTATAACAAAGAACAATCTAAAGATGCTATTATAGCAATGCTTCAAAAAGAAATTGGTGTAAAAGATTTACAACAACGAAGTACTATTGGGTTATTAAGTTGCAACGAACTGCCTAGTATGCTTTATGAAGTGATTGTTAAAGATATTAAAGGAGCTGAACTTGAAAATAAAATTGCTCAAAAAATAAGAGAACAATACCAAAGTATTAGAGATTTCACCCTTGATAGTCCTCAAAAAGACAACATACCAACTACACTAATAAAAACAATAAACACAGACTCGTCAGTTACTTTTGAAAATCAACCCATAGATATCCCTCGTTTAAAAAATGCCATTCAAAAAGAATTAGCGTTAACACAAGAAAAACTTCTAAATGTTAAGGAACATGAAATTGAAGTGGACAACTACAACAGAAATAAGAATACATATAAATTTAAGAATCAGCCAAAAAATAAAGTTGATGATAAAAAACTCCAACGTAAATATGTATTTTATCGTAACGAAATTCGACAAGAAGCTAATTGGTTAGCCAGCGACCTTATCCATTTTATGAAAAACAAATCGCTATGGAAAGGATACATGCATAACGAATTACAATCATTTTTAGCCTTTTTTGAAGATAAAAAAAATGACTGTATAGCCTTATTAGAAACTGTTTTTAACCTAAAAGAAGATTGTATTTTAACAAAAGGCTTAAAAAATTTATTTCTCAAGCATGGTAATTTTATTGATTTCTACAAAGAATATTTAAAATTAAAAGAAGACTTCTTGAATACTGAATCTACTTTTTTAGAAAACGGGTTTATTGGGTTACCACCTAAAATTTTAAAAAAAGAATTATCAAAAAGGCTCAAATATATATTCATTGTATTTCAAAAACGCCAATTTATAATTAAAGAATTAGAAGAAAAGAAAAACAATTTATATGCTGATGCCATCAATTTATCCCGTGGTATATTTGACGAGAAACCTACAATGATTCCGTTTAAAAAACCAAATCCAGATGAGTTTGCTTCTTGGTTTGTCGCATCTTATCAATACAACAATTATCAATCTTTTTATGAATTGACACCAGACATTGTAGAGAGAGATAAAAAGAAAAAATACAAAAACCTACGAGCGATTAACAAAGTAAAAATTCAAGACTATTATTTAAAATTAATGGTAGATACTTTGTATCAAGACTTGTTCAATCAGCCATTAGACAAATCTTTATCAGATTTTTATGTTTCTAAAGCAGAAAGAGAAAAAATAAAAGCCGATGCCAAAGCTTACCAAAAGCGCAACGATAGCTCCTTATGGAATAAAGTCATCCATTTATCTTTACAAAATAATAGGATTACCGCTAATCCGAAACTAAAAGACATAGGAAAATACAAGAGAGCCCTGCAAGATGAAAAAATAGCCACGCTGCTTACTTATGATGCTAGAACGTGGACGTATGCCTTACAAAAACCTGAGAAGGAAAATGAAAACGATTATAAAGAATTGCACTATACCGCACTTAATATGGAATTGCAAGAGTATGAAAAAGTGCGTAGTAAAGAACTACTAAAACAAGTACAAGAATTAGAGAAAAAAATTTTAGATAAATTTTATGATTTTTCTAATAATGCTAGTCATCCTGAAGATTTAGAAATTGAGGATAAAAAAGGAAAAAGACACCCTAATTTTAAACTTTACATTACAAAAGCCTTATTAAAAAATGAATCTGAAATCATAAATTTAGAAAACATAGATATTGAAATTTTACTTAAATATTATGATTATAATACTGAAGAGTTGAAGGAAAAAATAAAAAATATGGATGAGGATGAAAAAGCCAAAATAATTAATACTAAAGAGAATTATAACAAAATAACCAATGTTTTAATTAAAAAAGCACTTGTTTTAATTATCATTCGCAACAAAATGGCGCACAATCAATATCCTCCTAAATTTATTTACGATTTAGCTACTAGTTTTCAAAATGATAAAAGGAATAAAGATTGGGAAAAATTTGTACACCAAAAAGAAAGCGAATACTTTGCGACCTATTTCAACCGAGTTTTTGAAACCATAACAAAAGAATTATGGGAAAACAAAGAGAAAAAAGATAAAACACAGGTCTAAATACAATTGCTCTTTGACATTTTAAATTAGGATTAAAAAAATGACTACATTTGCAGTGATTAAAACAAAAAAAGTTCATTTTTTAGTATAAAAAATTGTAGTAATCCCTTACTATGAGAGGCTTACCAGCGTTTAGGTTGGGAAAGCCCTTATTTTGAAGGGTATCTACAACTTCATTTGTCTAAAAATCTCTATATTTTTAGTTGGGAAAGCCCTTATTTTGAAGGGTATCTACAACTATGAAATCAGGTTTAATATTAGACACTGTGTTGGGAAAGCCCTTATTTTGAAGGGTATCTACAACCTTCTCGTGCTTTCACTTTCACTTTCTTAGTTGGGAAAGCCCTTATTTTGAAGGGTATCTACAACTCACATTTACGGGACCAGCTGTCAGGGTCTGTTGGGAAAGCCCTTATTTTGAAGGGTATCTACAACTATTGATTGCGTCTCTTTTGTGTTCGTGTTGTTGGGAAAGCCCTTATTTTGAAGGGTATCTACAACTCACGTCGTTAGGTTGATTATTAATACATGTTGGGAAAGCCCTTATTTTGAAGGGTATCTACAACGATGTTTTTAATTTGTTTTATTGTATATTTGTTGGGAAAGCCCTTATTTTGAAGGGTATCTACAACTCTTCCACCGACAATAGTCTAAATAAATCTGTTGGGAAAGCCCTTATTTTGAAGGGTATCTACAACTGAAATTTCTTTTACCGCCGTATCCACTTTGTTGGGAAAGCCCTTATTTTGAAGGGTATCTACAACTCAATATGAGGCATGTTAATTCCAGTAAATGTTGGGAAAGCCCTTATTTTGAAGGGTATCTACAACTATAATACCCTGACGACCAAATCTTTTACAGTTGGGAAAGCCCTTATTTTGAAGGGTATCTACAACCTGTCTTACAAAGCAATCCAGTACGTGGAGTTGGGAAAGCCCTTATTTTGAAGGGTATCTACAACTTGCGCAAAATCTGTGATATTGTTTTTACGTTGGGAAAGCCCTTATTTTGAAGGGTATCTACAACCACACACACACACGTTGGGAAAGCCCTTATTTTGAAGGAGGGACGAGCGTTAAAAAATAGTCCAATGGACTATTTTAGCGAAGTAGCCAGGAGGCGCGTGGGCGTTTAAAACCGAATTCAATTTTTTTGAAGGAGGGACGAGCGTTAAGGAAGCTGTCCAAAAAGTACTAATTCAACATCCAGTTTGTCACTCCTACGTAAGGAGGAGTCTCATAATCAATAGTATGTAATTTCTTCCTTTGGTCAAAATCACAAGATTGCGAACTTTTTGGACAGTCTCTAGCAAAATAGCGAGCAGGCGTTTGAAACCAAATTCAATTATTTAAAAAATAGATAAACCATAATTCTTATTCATAGAAATACCTCTTTTTTTAAAATAACAAAAACAAACCTATAACACAATCAAGTAAATATGATCTGTATACTACCTCCTAAACTTCCTTATAATTTAACCTCAACACCTAAGATATTTTTGTAAATTTGAATCATCAAACCATTTGGAAACA
>NZ_PCMX01000063.1 GCF_002530675.1 Flavobacterium columnare NBRC 100251 = ATCC 23463 | reverse complement strand
TGGCAAGAAGAACAAATTGGTAAAACAATAAACGAGGATCAACTGCCAACTGATGTGCAATTTATTGGAGGAGTAACAGTAGCTTATCACGATATTACCCAAGTAATTGTAGCCGTTATCACAGTTATGAATGTAAATAGTCAAGAAATTGTAGATCAAGCAATTTATACTGAGGACAAGATTACTATGCATATTCCAGATGTTTTTGGATTTAATGAAACAGAGTGGGCAATAAAAGCTTTTGAAAAATTAACTATACAACCCCAACTTATTTTTTGTGATGGACACGGTATAGAGCATCCTAAAAATATGGGCTTGGCAACTTTTTTGGGTATTCAACTGGATATACCTACTATAGGTTGCGCCAAAAAACGTCTTGTAGGGTATTATAAGAAGGAAGATTTAGGGGATAAAAGAGCAGATCGTATAGAACTTATATTTGACCAAAAAGTAGTTGGAAAAGCCCTCCGAACAAAAGAAAATACAAACCCAATATATATTTCTATAGGACATAAGGTTTCTTTAGAGACAAGTGTAAATTGGGTGTTAGAAACAACGCAATCCACAAGACTTCCTTTTGTACTTGAAAAGGCAATTGAGATTGCTCGCCAACAGATGCCTGAGCAATTCAGAATCGATTTTATGAATGATGAACTTAACCAATACGGAATTATAAAATGATACTAGCCATAGATGTATATTACGTAAACAACACAGCCAAAAGTGTTGGCGTGCTTTTTAACCCGATCGCTCGGATTTACACAATCCAAATCTAAGCGTTTAGTTTTTAACCCAGAGGAATTAGCAGAAATTTTAGCTAAAAAACTGGATCCAAATAAAAAAGAGATTGTACTTTTATCTTGTAATGATTTAACCAGTACCCAAGCACTTGCCCAAGCTACTGGTAAAAAAGTTTATACCACTGATGGTGCTATAACGATCTTTGAAAATGGTATAAAACGCGCTGATAATACCAAATAGTATGAGGTATCCTCAGAAGGTACAGCAAAAGAACTATCTTCTCCGCCTGTTAAAGAATGTTCGACTTGTACAGGTGAAGGGGTTCAGATGGGGGTTACAGGGGCGGGGAACTTTGCCGAATATATTAAAAACGGCTTTAAAATAAATGCTTCTACACTCGACGATGCATTTAAACATGTAGATGATGTAACATTAAATGGTGCAGGAAAGCCAACGTTTAATAGTAATAGATTAGTTGGTTGTCACAACGAAATTAATTTTAATACTCAAAGAGTTTCAAATGGAGGTAGAATTGAAGTTATTAGTGAAACACCGTCAGGAGTTACAGGAGTTAAAAATATAAAATATAAAACCTTACAAGCAGATAACGCAGGTAATCCTATTGCAGGGCAATATGTCAAAAATGGAGAAACACATATTAAAACAGTTTATGATCCAAATGTTTATCCAGAAGCTCAAATGAAGGATTTAGGATATAGGGCATTTAAAGATGCTATGGATAAAAATACTTTTAATGTAATTGATCCTTTAACGAATGAAGTTATTCCAAGAACTTTTAAAGGTGTTGCGAATGGCAAAACAATTATGGGTCATTACAAAACTGTTAATGGTGAAAATATTATAAGTTCATGGTGGATAATACAATAAAAATAATATTCAAATCAGATTATTATGCATATGTTCAATTTACTCATCCGACTGGACAGTTGGCTAAAAAGTTTGTATATGCAAATAAAAAAGATCTTGAATATGGAGATAAAGCAGAAATATTAGGTGCAGTTATGGGGAAAGATTTTTTGCCATTCATTAATTCTGTATTAGCCCAAAAGCATTTTACCAGAGAGCATTATGGATATACATTAGGTTTTCAACCCGCTGATTTTGATAACCAAGAAATTAAAGAAGATGAAGCACGAGTTTATTATGCTGACGCAGAGAATACAATTAGTAAAAGAGAATTGTTTGAACTCGCTATCCTTCTTTGCGAAGCTAAATTAAATGGTTTGGATTTACAAGAAGATAACGAAGTGAGCAGAGAAGATTTATTGTCTATCAAATCACAATTAGAGGAAAAAATTAAAGCGGTCTAGTACCGCTTTTATCTTTTTATAAAGACAATGTTGTTTTAGTAGTAAATGCATTTACTTTGTTGCACTTTTAATCCGATCGCTTGGATATGCGCAAACAAAATCTAAGCGTAACAGTTAGCGCAGAATTGCATTCTGTGCCCACAAATGCAAGAAAATAAGCTAAAAAAAGCACAATTTAATTGTGTTTTTTAGTTCGGCTAGAAATTATGCTGATTTAGAAAATGATCTAGAAGTAATACTTTTATATTTGTTTTGAAAACCAATAGGAATGGGCACAGAATGCAATTCTGCGCTAACTGTTGTGTTGAGAAATATGTTGAGTAGATCTGAGCGATCGGAGTTATGCAAACTATATAAATAGTTTAGGAAAAAATGCCAATCAAACCTATTCGCCAGACAACAAAGCCGTAAACACCACAGAAAGTCATTTATTTGATTATACTAAGGTGATTTCAGATGCAGAAAAGCAGAAAGTCTTTTCTGAATTGCAAACTATAAATTCCCGATCGCTCGGATTTACACAATCCAAATCTAAACGTCTAGTTTTCAACGAAACAGTTAGCGCAGAATTGTATTCTGTGCCCACAAAGACAAGAAAATAAACTAAAAAAACACAATTATAAATTGTGTTTTTTTAGTTTTGTAGTAAATAGTATATAAGCCATGTCAACAAAATACAAAGCCACTACAACAGAAGATTGCTATTTCATTACCATTACAACTGTAGGTTGGATAGATGTTTTTACAAGATTAAATCAAAAGCAAAATATCATAAGCGCATTACAATACTGCCAATCAAAGAAAGGTTTGGAGATTTATGCCTATTGCATTATGTCAAATCACATACATATACTCTGTAAAGCTACAGCAGGATTTATACTAAGTGATGTTATTCGTGATTTCAAAAAATTCACTTCCAAGAAAATTATTCAAACTATAATCGATGAACCTGAAAGCAGACGCGAATGGATGTTGGATTATTTTAAAAAATCTTGTGAACATTTAAAAAGACATCAAACGTATAAAGTTTGGCAAGATGGATATCACGCAGAACATATTTTTAGCAATAAATTTATAAAACAGAAATTAGAGTACATTCATTTTAATCCTGTAAAAGATAAGATTGTCGATTTACCTGAGGATTATTATTTTAGTTCTGCAAGAAATTATGTAGGTTTAGAAAATGATCTAGAAGTGATACTTTTATATTTGTTTTGAAAGCCAATAGGAGTGGGCACAGAATGCAATTCTGCGCTAACTGTTGCGTTGAGAAATATGTTGAGTAGATCTGAGCGATCGGGGATTTATGCCTATTGCATTATGTCAAAATCCCGATCGCTCGGATTTACACAATCCAAATCTAAGCGTCTAGTTTTCAACGTGGCAGTTAGCGCAGAATTGTATTCTGTGCCCACAAAGACGAGAAAATAAACTAAAAAAAACACAATTATAAATTGTGTTTTTTTAGTTTTGTAATAAATATTTAGATAAGTCATGTCGACAAAATACAAAGCCACAACAACAGAAGATTGCTATTTCATTACCATTACAACTGTAGGTTGATTTACCTGAGGATTATTATTTTAGTTCTGCAAGAAATTATGTAGGTTTAGAAAATGATCTAGAAGTGATACTTTTATATTTGTTTTGAAAGCCAATAGGAGTGGGCACAGAATACAATTCTGCGCTAACTGTTGCGTTGAGAAATATGTTGAGTAGATCTGAGCGATCGGGTTTTTAGAGCGACTCTCAGAATTAGATCTTAATTATTTTGCTTATAAAGACGAAAAAACAAGTATTAGTGATCAGGGAGAGATTAGTTTTGAAATAGAATGGACTACATTTATGCTTAGTCATGGAAGTGTAAAATATGAAAATTTAAAACCTTTTACTATATTAAAAACTATTTTAGAGAATGATGAAGCCATATTAAATGCTAAAAAGGGTGATGTTGTTTATCTACCGGCTTTCTTTATGTCTTATTTAGTACATGAAAAATTTAAGAGAGAGGCTATTGATGCGGTTAACGTAGGAATTATATTAGGAACACTTGGGTCTGGCGCCATAGCTCAAGGTGGAGCAACTGGTGCATGGGCTACATTTGATATGGCATATGCAGCTACTGCTCTTACTGTTGATAGCTTTAGAAATCAAATTTCTACTACTTCAGAAGGGAAAGTTTTCTTAGCTGGCTGGGAGACTTTTAACAAAGCATTTGTGTTATATGCCGCATTAAAATTATCAGTAGCCACATTTGAAGGTACAGTAAATACTTTTAAAAATGTATGGAATACATATAAAAGTTCTAAAGGTTACATAAATTTTAAACAACTTAATCCTGCTGCGGCAACAAGATTAGAAGAAGAAATTACAGTATTATTTAATGAAGCCACTGCGAGTGTTAATAGCGGAAAAACATTACAAGTATTTGAAAATACCGCAGGAGGAATTAAGTTTACACCTAATACTACAGGAACAGCTGTGTCAGTAGAAAATGGAGCATTGACAGTGATTAAAAATTGTACAAAAGAAGGAAAAATAAGTAGTACCTACAATTCACCTACGTTTTCAAACTCTTTTGATGGAAATGCAGCATTAAAATTGGATTTGTATCCAGAACTTAAACTTGTGACTAATGCAGAAACTAAAGTGATACAAATGCCTAAATCAAACACTGCTACAGGTTACATTGAAGCAAGTGAAAATGCAACTAATTTAATTTCTTATAATCTTAATTATTACAAAGGAATACAAGGGACCATACAACTTATTATTGCAAGAGAACAATCAGCCACTGCTAAACCACAGGTTGTATATGCAGCTCCAGAAACTGCTAAAAAGCTTAAAGAAAAAGAAGAAAACAATGGAAAGTGTACTATATACGATAAATTTGGACAACCTACCTGCTATAAGTTCAAAGCTTTATTGACTGAAACTAATGATAAATCTGGAGTTGATAAATTATACAATGGATTGCTACAAACTAATGTGAATGCCGTAGTTGATGGTGTGATCGCTTTAAATACTGATGCAAAAGTATTTTTAAATGATATTCAACAAACAAATGCTACCATTTCGGGTAAAATACCACAGTATAGTAAGAATACTATAGCTATATGGGATGTATTATATGATAATAAAAAGCAATTTGCTAGAAAAGATTGGACAACAATAGTAGAATTGAATAAGTTGAATAATGAAGTACGTACTCAAATCATTAAATTTTCAGATGCCACAAATACCTCTAGTACCTTAAAAGAATTCACCGCAGATTTAGAAAAAGTTAATGGTTTTTCTGATTTTCTAAACAAGCATCCTCAGTTCGCTCGTGGTTTTGTTGGTCACAAACAAGACCCTCTTTATAAAGCAGAAGATTATGAGTTGCTTACTCCTGAATCTATAGAGGAAATACCATTAGATACTAATCTAATAACAACTATTAATGATTGGTTAAAGTATTCGAAAGAAGATGCAAATAGGAGAAATTACTTTAAGATGGGTAATGATTTTGAGGATCATATTGAAGAGCAACTAAAACAACCAAATAGTGATGTATACATAGATCTCCGAGAGAAATTTGGTAAAGATTCTGATGGTACTTATGATTTGGATAAAAGGTCTATATTTAAACAAGTACAGTTTTGTATTAATGGCAGCACAGATTGTACTAAAGAAGGAGAATACTTTATAGCAGATTTTGTTTTTGTTAGAGAAATAAAAGATGATATTACAGGAGAGGTAAAATTAGATATTCGTGTAGCAGATACTAAATTGAGTAAAAATACAGGCTTTACCGATAACCAGAAAAAAGCCAATGGAATGACTGATTTTTATGTGAAATCTCTTAGACCAAAAGCATTAATTAAAGGGGAAATTATAAATAGTTTAAGTGACGGAAAACCTGTTAGAAAAACAGGAAAAATTACAAAGATATACAGTAACGGCAGTGGCGGATATACAAAAGGCAATATAACAGAGTAAAAGACATGGAAATATTAAATAGTTTAGATAAAGAAATTGCATCTGGGTTATCAATTACTAAAAATGAATTCTCTCATTTATCTTATGATAAAGATTATAACATAGGTTTGTTCTTTAGAGAAAATAAAAAAAAGATAGATATTATCACTTATGGTATTGATTATGATTGTAGAAAATTTAATGTTATAAGCTTATCTAGAGAATATTTTAGAGCAGGCATACATTTCAGAGAATTAGATAGTATCTTATATACAGTTTTAGAAGGTAGAATAATTTCAAAGGATACACCTACTCATAGTTATTATATTAATCATCCAATTACTATAAATGAGATTTTAGCCCCAAACATAACCACAGATACTCAGCATACTATAGTTTTTGCAGATAGTATAATAAAGGAAAAAGAATTAGAAAGAGTTGTTGCTGAAACAGATAGTTTTATTAATAAATATTATATTCCTTTCTTTTCTGAATTCCAATCCTTACAAGATATAAACGATAAAATACTGGAGAAAGAAAAATGGCAGGATTGGAGTAACTATATATTCGGCAAAACTTATTTTAAAGCAATGATTATCTTAAAATTGGCAGGCAATGAAAAAGGTTATCAAGAATTTACTGCTATGTACATTTCAAGAATAGAAGAGGGCATAAAAAATGGGAGAGATGATTTGCAACAATATTTAGATGATGTTATTAGATTACATCATTATCTTGAAAGTGGAGCCTATAAAAATTTGCTAAAAAGAGTAAGATAATAATCGAGCTACTAAAATAAACTGTACCAATGAGGGCGATTATTTTATAGCAGACTTTGTTTTTGTTAGAGAAATAAAAGATGATATTACAGGAGAGGTGAAATTAGATATTCGTGTAGCAGATACTAAATTGAGTAAAAATACAGGTTTTACCGATAATCAGAAAAAAGCCAATGAAATGACTGATTTTTATGTAAAATCTATAAATAATGAAGCCTTGATAAAAGGAACCGTCATAAAAGATTTTGTTAAAGATAAAAATGTTAAAAAAACAGGAAAGATAACAAAGATATACAGTAACGGTATTGGTGGATACGGGAATATAACAGAGTAATAGATATGGAAATATTAAATAGTTTAGATAAAGAAATTGCATCTGGGTTATCAATTACTAAAAATGAATTCTCTCATTTATCTTATGATAAAGATTATAACATAGGTTTGTTCTTTAGAGAAAATAAAAATAAGACAGATATTATCACCTATGGTTTTGGTTATGATTATAGAAAGTATAATCCTACAACTTTATGTAAAGAGTCATTCAGAGCGGGCATTCACTTCAAAGAAGTAGATAGGATTTTATATAGAATATTGGGTGGAAAAACAATTTCAAAAGACACCTTTTTTTACAGTAGTCATGAGGTTACTATAAAAGAAATTCTAGCTCCAGATATAACCACAGATACTCAGCATACTATAGTTTTTGCAGATAGTATAATAAAGGAAAAAGAATTAGAAAGAGTTGTTGCTGAAACAGATAGTTTTATTAATAGATATTATATTCCTTTTTTTTCTGAATTCCAATCCTTACAAGATATAAACGATAAAATACTGGAGAAAGAAGAATTTTCTAATTACTACAAGTATATTTTTGGTGAAACTGGTGCAAAGGTTTTAATAATTATGAAATTATGCAATAGTAACAAATACCAAGAATATAAGAAATGGTCAGACAATATTATTGCAAAACAGATTGCAGATCCAATGTATGAAGATTACAAAGATATTTTAATAAACCAACAGGCAATAATGGATAAACTTTATAATTATCTTGAAAGTGGAGCCTATAAAAATTTGCTAAAAGAGTAAGGTAATGATCGAGCTACTAAAATAAACTGAACCAATGAAGGCGATTATTTTATAGCAGATTTTGTTTTTGTTAGAGAAATAAAAGATGATATTACAGGAGAGGTAAAATTAGATGCAAGAATAGCCGATACTAAGCTATCTGTGAATACAGATTTTACTAAGAATCAGAAAGAAGCATTCTTAAAGCCTTTATATTTACGGTCCACAGATAGGACTCCTATAAATGGTAAGAAAATAGAACGCTTTAATAAGCCTGCTCTTATACAGAACAAACAGCCTTTTATCAAAATCTACAGTGGAGGTTCTGCTACAAGTTTTGGAGGCGTAAAAATTAATGGAGAATAATGAAAAAACAAATAAAAGAACTCAATCATAATCTTACGCAAAATGTTAATTTTTCTTCCTACGGATTTTCCTTATATGAGGAAGATGAAGTAGACTTTGCCTATAAATATCAACGGAAGGAAAACGATAAGATAGACAAGATAACATATTCGTTTGAAAAAGATAAATGGAGAGAAAAATCTTCCTTATCATCTATTGGTTTTGGAATTGTTTTTCCTATAATCAATACAATAATAGAAAATATAGAATTTGAAGAAAAATTTTATTCTCCAAAGGATGAGTATACGGTAATTCAAATCCCTAACTATGATAAAAAAGTTGACTACTATAGCAATTTAATTGGCAGTACAAGTATTATAGAAAACAAGGAAATAAATTTCCAGCACTATGAATATGTAAAATCGGAATTTATAAATCAACTAAAGGAAAATGTTTTGCCTTTTTTCTCTAAATTCCAATCCTTACAAGATATAAACGATAAAATACTGGAGAAAGAAGAATTTTCTAATTACTACAAGTATATTTTTGGTGAAACTGGTGCAAAGGTTTTAATAATTATGAAATTATGCAATAGTAACAAATACCAAGAATATAAGAAATGGTCAGACAATATTATTGCAAAACAGATTGCAGATCCAATGTATGAAGATTATAAAGATATTTTAATAAACCAACAGGCAATAATGGATAAACTTTATAATTATCTTGAAAGTGGAGCCTATAAAAATTTGCTAAAAGAGTAAGGTAATGATCGAGCTACTAAAATAAACTGTACCAATGAAGGTTATTATTTTATAGCAGACCTTGTATGTGTTAAGAAAATAAAAGATGATATTACAGGAGAGGTAAAATTAGATACAAGAATAGCCAATACTAAACTATCAGTTAATACGGATTTTACTAAAAATCAAAAAGCAGCAATGAATTTATCAAAATATTATATTAGGTCTATCCCAACTGAATCAAGAAGTAACCCGATTGCTCGGATTTACACAATCGAAATCTAAGCGTCTAGTTTTCAACGTGGCAGTTAGCGCAGAATTGTATTCTGTGCCCACAAAGACGAGAAAATAAACTAAAAAAACACAATTATAAATTGTGTTTTTTTAGTTTTGTAATAAATATTTAGATAAGCCATGTCAACAAAATATAAAGCCACTGCAACAGAAGATTGCTATTTCATTACCATTACAACTGTAGGTTGGATAGATGTTTTTACAAGATTAAATCAAAAGCAAAATATCATAAGCGCATTACAATACTGCCAATCAAAGAAAGGTTTGGAGATTTATGCCTATTGCATTATGTCAAAACCCGATTGCTCGGATTTACACAATCGAAATCTAAGCGTCTAGTTTTCAACGTGGCAGTTAGCGCAGAATTGTATTCTGTGCCCACAAAGACGAGAAAATAAACTAAAAAAACACAATTATAAATTGTGTTTTTTTAGTTTTGTAATAAATATTTAGATAAGCCATGTCGACAAAATACAAAGCCACAACAACAGAAGATTGCTATTTCATTACCATTACAACTGTAGGTTGATTTACCTGAGGATTATTATTTTAGTTCTGCAAGAAATTATGTAGGTTTAGAAAATGATCTAGAAGTGATACTTTTATATTTGTTTTGAAAGCCAATAGGAGTGGGCACAGAATGCAATTCTGCGCTAACTGTTGCGTTGAGAAATATGTTGAGTAGATCTGAGCGATCGGGCAAATTACAAAGAATAAAATTAATATGGCTCAAAGACCTGGTGTTCATACAGAAGTTCAAATATTAAATGAACTTATAGAAGGAAAAACTATTAATAGCGTTCAGGATATTCAAGCTTTAAATATTATGATAATAGTTAAAATCAAAGCTAAGAATTTTGAGAATTCTGATGATCATCAGCACATGTGTACTTGCCCACATTGCTTTTATATAACTCAAGGAGTTAATTTTATTAAAAATGAGTAAAATAGGTGATGGAAAAAATATATCCACAAAATAATTTCGAAAAGTTTATTATTGAGGGTGATAATGAATTTTTTAAAAATAATAATAGTTTATTTACAGGCATAAAGGAGACTTTTGTACAAGGGAGAAGTTTTTATGGAAGGGGTAAATTTTATTGTGATGTCCGTCACGGACTTTTTTTTTGTAATAGTCCAAATGAGGAAGGGTACATATCTAGAGATGTGTATATATATATATATGGGAAAATAAGATTTATATATTCATTTAAAATTCTTAATTCACTTACTAATAGCGATATTGATTTTATATATAATCTATATGAAGTGTCTTATGATGATTCAATTTTAATTGAGAATTTTTTTTGGAGAAACAATGAAAAAAAAATTAATGCTAGATTTGACGAACTTTTTTCAAGAGAAGACCTGAATTATGAAAAAATATTAAATGAGAATCAAAATATCCTAGATGAATATTTTGAAGTTCAATATGATCTATATAGTTTGAATACTTTTATTGATATGTCAATCGATAAAGTTAAATATACTAAAGTTATGAACGCATATTTAGTTAGTCAAGATATGCAGAATTATCTAGGAAAAGTAATTCCTGATACTTTCATGGAAAAGTTTGTATGGCAAGAAGAACAAATTGGTAAAACAATAAACGAGGATCAACTGCCAACTGATATACAATTTATTGGAGGAGTAACAGTAGCCTATCATGATATTACCCAAAAAATAGTAGCAGTCGTTACTGTTATGGATGTAAATAGTCAAGAAATTGTAGATCAAGCAATTTATACTGAGGACAAGATTACTATGCATATTCCAGATGTTTTTGGATTTAATGAAACAGAGTGGGCAATAAAAGCTTTTGAAAAATTAACTATACAACCCCAACTTATTTTTTGTGATGGACACGGTATAGAGCATCCTAAAAATATGGGCTTGGCAACTTTTTTGGGTATTCAACTGGATATACCTACTATTGGTTGCGCCAAAAAACGTCTTGTAGGGTATTATAAGAAGGAAGATTTAGGGGATAAAAGAGCAGATCATATAGAACTTATATTTGACCAAAAAGTAGTTGGAAAAGCCCTCCGAACAAAAGAAAATACAAACCCAATATATGTTTCTATAGGACATAAGATTTCTTTAGAGACAAGTGTAAATTGGGTGTTAGAAACAACGCAATCCACAAGACTTCCTTTTGTACTTGAAAAGGCAATTGAGATTGCTCGCCAACAGTTGCCTGAGCAATTCAGAATAGATTTTATGAACGATGAACTTAACCAATACGGAATTATAAAATGATACTAGCCATAGATGTATATTACGTAAACAACACAGCCAAAAGTGTTGGCGTGCTTTTTAATTGGGAAGATACAGAACCCACAGAAATCATTATAGATACAAAAGAAGGAATAGAAGAGTATGTACCAGGGGAATTTTATAAACGAGAATTACCTTGTATTGAAGCATTATTAAAAAAAATACCTTTAGAAAAAATAGAAATCATCATAATAGACGGCCATATTTACGTAGATGATTCTTTAAAATATGGTTTAGGAGGTTATGTATGGGAATTATTAGACAAGAAAATTCCAATTATAGGAGTTGCTAAAAATGCGTTTCATAGTAACAAATCAACGGTAGAACCTATATATAGAGGAGAAAGTAAAAAGCCGTTATATGTTTCTGCCATTGGAATTGAAATAGCAACAGCAGTTATTCATTTGCAAAATATGTACGGAGATTTTCGCATCCCATCTATATTAAAAGAATTAGATACCATCACTAAAATTCAAGATTACAAAAAATAATCTCATTCTGATGCTTATTTATGACAAGTGGTTTTTGAAAAAAGGATAAAGCAAAACACCTTAACTTATTGTTGTTAAAAAGTATAAAAAAGAAGTTAAGATTGGTATTATAAATGCAAAAAGTAGATCTTATTGTCAAATGGAGTTAAAAAATGAAAAATTTGCAATAGAAAAAATTGGATAGGTATGTGTAAAAGTAAAATCAGGAGCCAATGTTTCTAAATATACTCAAGAAATTAAAAATTTAGGATAAAACTTGGAGTACAGATATTATGCTTAAAAGACAAACGGAGTGTCTTTAAATTTTAAAAAAGTGTTAAATCTTAGAAAAAGACCAACTTTTATTATGTAACTTGCCAAACGAATAAAAAAGGGAAACCATCAATACACCTAAATTTAAATAATGAATTTTCAAAAAAAAGTTATATATAGTTTTTTATGGCTCTCAGTCAGTGTTTTTGGACAAGAAAAGATCAAGCACAAAGTAATGAGCGGTGAATCAGTTTATAGTATTGCACAAAAATACAATGTAAAGCAAAGTGAAATCATAGAACTGAATCCAAAAGCAAAAAAAACATTACAACTGAATATGGTTTTAGAAATACCTACTTCTAAAATGCAAAGTAAAGAAATTCAGGTTGTTATGGTAGGGCATGAGGTGTTGGCTAAAGAAACTTTATATAGTCTCTCCAAAAAGTACAACACAACCATAGAAAAAATAAAACAAGCAAATCCAAACATTGAATCTCAAGGATTAAAAATAGGAGAACAAATCAGTATACCAACAGCAAATGCTGATTTAGTCAATTTAACGACCGAAAAACCTAAAAAACCTAAAAAAGCCAAAAAAGAAGAAACAAAAAACGTACAAGAACCAATAGTTCTACCTAATTTAAATAATACAGTAGAATTAATACATGAAGTTCAAGCAAAAGAAACAAAGTACGGGATCTCAAGAAAATATGGTATTTCTATTACCGAATTAGAATCCTTAAATCCTCAGGTAAAAAATAATTTAGCGATAGGTGATAAATTAATTATAAAAACAAAATCAGTACCTGAAAATGTTTCAATAACAGTAGATACAAAATATCAAAATCCAACAAAAGAGGGAATAACATCTAAAGAAACGGGAACTCGAAAAGAAGTTGAATTAGCTAAATCCTCAGAAAACACAATGCCTACTTTGTCTAGAAACGGACAAATTAAAATTGTAGAAATAAAACCTCAAATAGAAGAGGAAAATACAGACGAACTAATTCTTGAATCAGAAGCTGTACAACCAGAAATGCCCATTACAGTAGTAGCTCCTTTGTCGGAAGAAAATAAGTCTAGAGCAGAACTATTAATTGCTAAAGCCTCTGAAAATATAGGCGCTCGATACCGTAGCGGATCTACAGGTAATGGAGGTTTTGATTGTTCTGGTTTAATGTTTGCTACATTTAAAAATATAGAAATGACTTTGCCCCGTTCGTCAAGAGAAATGGCACAACGAGCAGGTGTTCGTATTGATAGAAGTCAAGCCCAAAAAGGAGATTTAATTTTCTTTGCTACAAGAGGTAGAGGAGTAGGGCATGTAGGAATGATTACTGAAGTTATAGAGGATGAAATAAAATTTATTCATTCATCAACTAGCCAAGGAGTAATTATATCATCTACTAAAGAGCCCTATTATGCTAAAAGATTTGTTCAAATCAATCGCGTTTTACTAGATGAATAGTTGAACCATTCAACTATTGAACCAATTCTGTTATAAATAATTTTAAATTCATAAAAGATTTTTTATACTAGGCTCATTAGCTTAGTGTACCTTTTTTATTGTATCAGGGTTACGACTAAACGCACCTTTTTATGAATTACCAATCAAATCAAATTTAGACATAAACGTATCTCTTTAAGCCGTTTGTAAAAAAAAGATTTAATAACGTTTGAAAATAACTAAACTAACACTTTTTAAATATATAAAATGAATTATATGAGATTAATTGTACTGTTTTTTATAGGTTTAAATTATTTAAATGCACAAAATTTAAAAATAGACAACACCTTAAGTAAAGTAGAAAAATTTGTAAAAAAACATAAAGTCAAATCTGTTAAAAAAGAGTCATTCGTTTTTCTAACAGACGCACTATCATTAAGTAAAGAAATCTATTTAGAAAATAATGACACCAATATTCCTAAATTCACAAACTGGATTGGACTAAATCGTAAAGTTGCAGGAGATAACCCTTCTACTAATTATTATTCTGCATTTATTTCAAGTAAAAACAATTATGTCATAAAAGGAAATTTAGGAAACGCCTTCTATATAGGAGTACAAGTATATAAACAAGATGAAGGCTATAATTTACTTTCAGAAAGCATTGCTTCTGAAGCAATGGAAATTAGCCCAAATGGAGATTATGAAATAAACCTGTCAGCGGCTAATCAAGGAGATAAAAAAAATTGGTTAAAAATAAGCGATGATGATTATATCATTATATTAAGAGAATACTATTCGGATTATAATAAGAGATTAAAAGATACCAAAACAACACCTGTTATAGATAAACTTGCGCCAAATTCATCCAAAGAAATAGGGAATGAAGAAGAAAAGATTGATACCAATGCTTCTTTTGTTAACTTCTTTGAAGGATTGGTTGAAAATTCAATAGATCTGACCAATTCACTAAGTGTGGCACCTAATACCTCAAAACAAGAAGTTAAGTTGAATCCTAAAAATTCTAACGCATTATTTCCCTCAAAAGATATATTTTATGAAGGTATTTATGTAAAACTAAATGACGACGAAGCGCTAGAAGTTACAGTTAAAAATCAGCCTATTTCAGATTATTTCTCTTGGACTTTTTATTCTCCTTTTTATACCACACCAGATTATAGTACTTATAAAGTGCAATTAGTGAAAGAAGATCTAATGTTAGACGAAAATAACAACTATAAGTTTTATGTTACTAAAGAAAAACTAAACCTAGTTAATGCTATTCAAACAGGACAATATAACACAGGCGTGCTAAGCTTTAGATATTTAAAGAACAAAAAAGACTATAAAATGGATAGTTTAGATTATGAAATTAAATTAATCAAATTAAAAGACATCAAATGAAAAGATTAAAATTTATTGATTTAGCCAAAGCACTAGCAGCAGTGTTTATGGTTTGTGTACATATCCTCAATACACATACTTTATCGACAATAGAAAAAGATACCTATTTCGGAAAAATAATTACCCTATTAGGCGAATCTCCAGCAGCTCCCGTTTTTATGTTTAGTATGGGACTTTCTTTTTCCTATTCTAGGAACTTTGATTTTATGTCAAGATTAAAAAGAAGTGGATCTATTTTTTTGAAAGGGTATAAACTTAATTTTTTTAGATTATTAATTCCTGCCATTTTTTTTGGTATTGTTTCTTTATTTGTAAAGACAGAAGCTGTTGAAGAAATTTCAAAAGAAGGCGATATGATCCAGAACATATTAAATAACTTCTTAGTTATTGATATACTACAATTTGCGGGATTATCCTATTTGATCATGACTTTATTAAGCAGGTATAAAGTACCTGTAAAATATATAGCAATTCTGATACTGCTTATAGGGAGTTGTTCAACTTATGTATGGGGTATTCAAACAGGTTATCCTTTTATAGATAGAATATTAGACTTATTTTGGGGTGACAAGGGTGATGCTGTATCATTCCCTCTATTTCCATGGTTAGTATATCCTCTAACAGGATATGTAATGGGACACTATTTCTTGCATAAAGAAGATAAAGAAGTCTTGATGAAAAGTTTTTACTTAGGAACTTTCCTTTTTTTAATAGGAAGTATAATTACTTATAGAAGTCCTGATTATCATTTAGGGGACTATTGGCATACTAGAATCGGAGGAATCATGCTCTATATAGGATTTGTACTTATATGGATGAAAATTTGTGATATTCTAATTAAATATGTCTCCGAAAAGAGTTATAAACCTATAGCTTTTTTGAGTAAAAACCTTACTAATTTTTATGCTATTCAATGGATTGTAATAGTAGGGCTAATACCTTTCTTAGGACAAAAAGAATGCAATGTATATGAATCTATTTTACTAATGATCTTCGTTTTTCTTGTTACTTATGGGATAACTATGATAATGGAAAAAAAGAAAATAAATTTTTAGATATTCATAAAGTCGTTGTAAAATCTATCCAATTTTACTTTTATGTAGAGAGAAAAAACTTTATTTCTTAGAAAAAACAAATTTCTTAAAACCTACAAAAAATGGCATTTATACTTCGTTTTGAAAATGTTGTATAAATGCCATAATTTTATTAGAGTAATTCAGTACTTTGAATTTTTAATTATTGAGTATCTTTGAGCCAAATAGATTTTTGAATGACATATTGAAATTTCAAAACTTCCGGTTGATTGTCATAAAATACAGAAAATTCCTTGTTCTTTATGCCACCAATTTTTTCAATTGCTTTTTGAGAACGGATATTGGATGCACCAACCGTAAAATACACTTTCTCTAAATACTCAAAAGCATAATCTAGCATTAATTTCTTTATTTGAGAATTGTATAGAGATCCCCAATAATCTCTACTCAAAAAAGTATAGCCTATTAATACACTTTTATCCTCTAGATTAAGATCATAATATCGTGAGCTACCTATTATTCTATTTTCTTTTTTATCAATAATTTTAAAAGCCCCTTTTGAATCAATAGCTTCCTTGAAAAATATTTCAAATACCTCTATTTGATAACGATCTTTTTTAGGGTGTTGTTCCCAAATTAAAGGATCTGATGCTACATGATACAATGCGCCAAGGTCTTCTTCTCCTAGAGGAGCTAATAAAATATTTTCATTTTCTAATTGCGGTTGTAAATTCATCTTAATGGTTTTTTTTAGGATATAGTAGCTTAAAAGCATTAAATACAGCAGGATGTGTTACTGTTGCATGATCTTCCTCTGGTAAATAGTCAAAAACAACTTTTACAGTTTTAGATTTACCATATTTTATTTTATCAAAAAGTAAATTAGCATCTACTTCCATTACATGGTTATCAAAAATAGGACCTAGTCCTTCTTTTCCAACGCCAATATAAATGGATTTATTTTGTTGGAAATTTTCGTTTAATACATCAGGATTTAATTTTAAAAGCTCTCCATCATTCCACCACAAACTAGGACTAATAATAATATATTGATCAAATAAATGGGGTTTTTTAAATAAAATTTCAGTAGCTAAAAGACCGCCTAAAGATTGACCAATAATAGTTTTATCATTAGTTGTAGTATAATTTTTGGAGATATAAGGCTGTAATTCATTTTCTATAAATGCTATGAATTTTTCAGACCCACCTGAAGTAGGATAACGATCTTTCACGATTTGTTGATTAGGAGTTGATGTAAAATCTCTTTTGCGATCTGTATTAGCAATTCCTACCACAATAGATTTAGGAATACGTTCAATCCAAGGAAATGTAAAGTATTGTACTAAACCTGCTATGTGAATAAAATCTTCATCAGCACTTCCATCTAAAACATAAATCACAGGATAGCGTTCTTGTTTGTTATAGCCTTGTGGAAGATAAATGTTAAGGATTCTTTTTTCATTTAAAACACCAGATGCAATTTCATCGACTATTCCTAAATGAAATGATTTAGAGGTTAGAGTTGAGGTATTCTTTTGAGCTTGTGCTATTAAAGAATAGAAAAAAAAGCTCAGAAATAATAATTTTTTCATTTTCTATTTTTTTGATTGATTCTGCTTTCAAAATTAAAAATTTTAAAATAATAATAATCAGCCAAATGGCATTAAAAAAGCCGTCTCTTTTAGAAACGGCTTTATATACTTTCTGTTTGTTTGTCTATTAATAATAAGTATAACGTCTTACTTTAGCAATATATTTAGCTAAACGAATTACTTGATGGCTATAACCATATTCGTTATCATACCATACATACATTACTACATTTTTACCATCGGCAGAAACAATAGTAGCGTTGCTATCAAAGATAGAAGGAGCCGATGTTCCTACGATATCAGATGAAACAAGTTCATTATTTAATTCATATTTGATTTGTTCTACTAATTTACCTTCTAAAGCATATTTTTTCATAATACCGTTTAGTTCTTCACGGTTTGTAGCTTTTCCTACTTCAAGGTTTAATACCACCAATGAACCGTTTGGAACTGGTACGCGAATTGCGTTCGAAGTTAATTTGCCTGCTAAACTTGGTAATGCTTTAGCAACAGCGCTTCCTGCTCCTGTTTCAGTGATAACCATATTTAATGCAGCAGAACGACCACGACGGTATTTTTTGTGCATATTGTCTACCAAGTTTTGGTCATTGGTGTAAGCATGAATTGTTTCAATGTGACCTTTTTCTACCCCTAAAGTTTCTTCAATAGCAGCTAATACAGGAGTAATAGCGTTCGTAGTACAAGAAGCCGCTGACCAAATTTTAACTTCATCCGGATTATACGCTTCGTGGTTTACTCCATGAACAATGTTTGGAACTCCTTTTCCAGGGGCTGTTAATAAAACTTTTTCAACTCCTACCGAAGTCAAATGACGACTTAATGCTTCTTCTGTTGTAAATGCACCTGTATTATCAATTACCAAGGCATCCTGAATACCATATTTTGTATAATCTATTTCTTCTGGAGAATTAGCTGTAATAATATGTACTGGAGCACCATTAATGATTAGCGTGTTATTATCAGCATCAGCTTCTACGGAACCTTGGAAATCACCATGAACTGAATCATAACGTAATAAAGAAGCACGTTTTTCTAACAAAACAGCATCATTTTTATCACGGGTTACAATAGCTCGTAAACGTAATTGTTGACCTTTTCCTACTTTTGAAGAAAGTTCACGGGCTAACAAACGACCAATACGACCAAACCCATAAAGAACTACGTCTTTAGGTTTAATTTCGTCAGAAGCTTTAGCGTCTTTCAATTTGTCTACTACAAAACTCGTAGCATCGTTATACCTATTGTCTTCTAAGTGAAATTCATAAGTTAATTTGCCAATATCTAAACGAGAAGGAGGTAGATCTAATGCTTGAATAGCTCTTAAAATTTCTACAGAATCAAAAATATTAATTGGTTTTTGAACGAACTCTCCAGCGTAATCATGTAAATTCATGATTTCGCTTACATTGCGATCTAGTAATTGGTTTCTGAATAAAACCATTTCGATTGATTTGTCATACCATAAATCACTTACGATTTTGATAAACTCAACCGCTGCTTTTCTTCTGTCAGCTTGAAAAGCTAACTCTTTTTCATAAGTTGTATTGCTCATTTCTTTTTATAAAAATTAGACCCCGCAAAAGTATTTATTTAAAATCTTTTGCTAAACTTTTTTTTGATTTTTTTTAATAAAAAAACCAACGGTCAAGCGTTGGTTTTCAATGGTTAATAGAGAAGACTATTTACAAAAGGAAACGCAATAGTTCTCCTGTATTTGTTAACATTTCAATCTGAGTTTTTTGAGTTTCTCCCTTTTTTGCTATTACTCGTGTAACCGTTTCTATATCGGTAGCCTTTATGTTGTCTACTTTTAAGATGATTCCACCTTTTAGTTGTTCCGCATAATCGGCTAGTTCTTCATTTGTAACTTCCTTTATTTTTACACCATAACTTAAGCGGAAACGTTTTTTATCATTAGCATCTAAATCTTCTAATTCTAATCCTTTTAGGTCATAATTTACCAACTCTTTTTTTACTAATTTTACAACAGTAGTTTGTAGGTTACCATTTCTTACAAAACCTACTTTTACTTCTTCATTAGGTCTTTTGGTATTAATATAAGCAGTTAAATCAGCAAATGTATTGATTGTTTTATCGTCTAATTTTTTGATTACATCGCCTGATTTTATACCCGCTTTTTCAGCGCCAGTGCCTTTTGAAACTTTAGCAACGTATACACCCGTTGTTTCCTTAGATCCTACTTCTTTAGCTGCTGTGGTATTCAATTCTCTACCTTCGATACCTAAAACAGCTCTTTGTACATTCCCGTACTCCATTAGGTCTTCTACAATTTTCCGAGCTAGATTAGATGGTACAGCAAAAGAATATCCCGTATAACTTCCAGTAGGAGATGAAATCATGGTGTTGATGCCTATGAGTTCACCTCTTGTATTGACTAATGCGCCGCCACTATTACCTGGATTTACAGCAGCATCTGTTTGAATAAACGATTGAATTCCTTGGTTACTCAAATCACGTGCTTTAGCAGATACAATACCTGCTGTAACGGTAGATGTTAGGTTATAAGGGTTTCCAACAGCTAAAACCCATTCGCCAACTTTTATTTGCTCGGAATTACCAAAAGTAGCAGCAGGTAAATCGCCTTCAGCTTCAATTTTTAATAAAGCAATATCCATTTTACTATCAGTACCAACTAATTTTGCTTTGTACGTCTTGTTGTTATTTAAAGTAACCTCTAGTTCGGTTGCATTTTGAATTACGTGATTGTTTGTTACAATATAGCCGTCTTTGCTAATAATTACTCCAGAACCCGTTCCCACTTGTGTTTGTTGTTGTCCACCTCTATGCCCGTAAAAAAATTCCATAAAAGGATCAGAAGGCAAATTATAAACCGTTTTGTTTTTTACGTGTACAACGGTATGAACAGCTTTTTCTGCGGCCGATGTAAAATCTATATTTTCAGCACCCATACTTACAGCTCGTGCATAATTTGGAGCAATAGATAAGGAAGAGGCTGCAGAAGTGTTTTCAAAAAACAATTTGTAACCTCCTAAAGTGGTTGCACCGCTTAGTATTGAAATTAAAAATAAACTACTTAGTTTTCTCATGGCATCTTCTTTTTCTTGTTTTGATTTAAACGTAAAAATATAATTTTCTTATTTGAATTTTTTAGCTTTAACGCTCGTTTAACAATCTTTAACTTCCTATTAATATTTTGTATCTTTGGCAGGTTTATGAAGAAATCAGATATAGGTTACATAAATCGGTATTAATAAAGAAAATTTATAAAAATAGTTGATCTATAAATACCTCCTAATAAATAACTCTTAACAAATGAAACACATATTTTACAAATACCAAGGAACGGGAAACGATTTTATCATCCTAGATAATCGTGATTTAAATTTTCCCAAAAATGATACCAAACTTATCAAATTCCTTTGTGATAGACGTTTTGGAATAGGTGCTGACGGGTTGATGTTATTAGAAAATGACAAATCGACAGATTTTAAGATGGTGTATTACAATGCAGACGGGAATGAGAGTTCTATGTGTGGAAATGGAGGAAGATGTCTTGTGGCATTTGCTAAAAAAATGGGCGTAATTCAGGATTCAACCACTTTTGTTGCGGTAGATGGGATACATCACGCAAGGATTACAAAAGAAAATCTTGTTTCACTTCAAATGATAGATGTAGCATCAGTACAAGTACAATCGGAATATGTTTTTTTAAATACAGGATCCCCCCATCACGTACAAGAAGTAGAAGAATTAAAACAGCTAGATGTTAAAAAAGAAGGAGCAAAAATCCGTTATAGCCATTTGTATGGACAAGAAGGAAGCAATATTAATTTTGTAATTCAAAAAGGAGAAAACAATTTTGCAATTCGAACGTATGAACGAGGAGTAGAAGATGAAACCCTTTCTTGTGGTACAGGTGCTACAGCAGTAGCATTAGCAATGTATCATTTGGGAAAAGCAACTTCAAACACAATAGCAATCCAAGTAGAGGGAGGACAATTGCAAATTGCATTTCAAAAAAGTGAAAATGGATACAAAAACATACAATTAACAGGGCCTGCTCAATTTGTTTTTCAAGGAGAAATTGATGTTTAATTGAATGCTAAAGAGTTAATCTTTGAAATAGTATGACCATTGGTATATCACATTGCCATTGAAATTAAAAAACAACTTATGATTACATTAAAAGGAGAAAAAATATTTCTAAGAGCACTTGAGCCAGAAGACTTGTCATTTATTTATAAAATCGAAAACGAAGAATCAATATGGGAAGTTAGTAACACACAAACCCCTTATTCTCGTTTTTTGATTAAGCAATACCTCGAAAACGCAGATCAAGACATTTACCAAGCGAAACAATTACGTTTAGCAATATGCGAGTTAGGAGTGTATAAACCAGTAGGATTGATTGATTTATTTGATTATGATCCTAAAAATCATAGAGCAGGAATAGGAATAGTGATACAAAATAAAAAGCATAGAAACAAAGGATTAGGAAGTGAAGCATTACAGGTATTAATCAAATACGCATTCTCACATCTTCAATTACATCAAATATATGCAAATATTGGTTGTTCTAATGAAGCTAGTTTAAAGCTTTTTACTAATTTTGGTTTCCAAAAAATAGGAGTTAAAAAAGATTGGATTTTTCAAAATGGAAGCTATCACGACGAACTCCTTTTTCAATTAATCAATCCAAATTATTAAAATCGAATTATTTTGAACAAAAAAGTATTTTTAGGGTTAGGACTAGTGGGGCTAGTGTTGGTCGTTTTTGTTTACATCAAAGCCTTTACAAGTAATACACAATTTGCAGAAAGCGAAAAGTATATTTTTATTCCAACTGGAGCTACCTACGAAGAAGTAATTAAAATTATGACACCCGAGGTAGATGATATAGAAAATTTTAAATTAATCGCAGAAAAACGCTCTTACGATCAAAATGTTTTCCCAGGACGTTTCTTGTTAAAAAAAGGAATGGGAAGTTTTCAGATTGTTACGGCCTTACGTCATAATACACCTTTAGAACTCTCTTTTAACAATCAAGAAGTTCTTGAAAAATTAGTTTCTCGTGTAGCTGGACAAATAGAAGCTGATAGCGTGAGTCTTATGCGTGTTATACAAGATCCTGTTTTTCTAAAAAAAAATGGATTAACATCAGATAATGTTTTAGGGATTTTTATCCCCAATACCTATGAAATAAAATGGAACATTGGAGCTGAAAAATTTAGAGATAAAATGTTAGAAGAGTATCATAAGTTCTGGAATTCAGATCGCATGAAAAAAGCAAAATCCCTTGGGCTTACTCCAGAACAAGTTATTACGTTAGCATCTATAGTACATAAAGAATCAGTAAAAGAAGATGAACGACCAAGAGTAGCAGGCGTTTATCTAAACCGATTAAAACTAGAAATGCCTTTACAAGCAGATCCAACCATTATTTTTGCTATCAAAAAAAATACAAAAGATTTTGATCAAGTAATCAAGAGAGTAAAAGGCGATATGTTATTTGTAAATTCACCGTACAACACCTATAAAAACGTTGGATTGCCTCCAGGGCCTATTGCTATGCCAGACATTTCAGCAGTTGATGCGGTTTTATCTCCCGAAAAACACGATTATATCTATTTTTGTGCCAGTGTAGATCGTAAAGGATATCATGATTTTGCGGTTACCTATGAAGAACATCAAGCAAATGCAAAAAAATATGCAGAATGGGTAAATAAGTTAGGATTATAACGTTTTTAGAATAATATAATTTTAAAAAGCAATCTTAAGTAAGGTTGCTTTTTTTATAGAAAAAAGAATAATAAGTGCCATTTGAAAATATTCTTATAAAAAGCAACGAGTGTGATTGGGAGATTTTATCTAAAAATAAGTTTTAAAAGACTTGCTAGAAAAAAGATAGACTAGTGTTTATAGGTTTTGATGTTAATATTCAAAAAGTTAACATTTTATTTTGTTGTGTGTTTTGTTTTTAATTGTAAATTTGTCGGGTTAATTTTTTGGCGATGATAGTGTAAGTAGTGCGTTTTTTTACTACACTTAGTTAAAAAGAAATTTATTTTTATGACAAAAAAACAAATATTCTATTTTGGATTATTTGCTTCAATCGTTCTTTTAAGTTCAGGTTTTAGACCTTTCAAAATGGAAATGTATCCCTGGTTGCATACTTTAGAAAAAAGAGATGTGTGTACGGTACCCATGGAAGTAGAAGTAGGACAACAATTTTTTGATGTGCCTTTTACAGGTAAGACCTTTGTTGGCTTTACCCAAAGTATAGGAGTAAGAGAGTCTCAAGGAATTTACAATATAGTAAATTCATTAGGTTATCTAGGAAAGTATCAATTTGGAACAGAAACACTTGCTGCTTTAGGAATAGAGGATCAAGCGCATTTTTTGAGTAGTAAACAATTACAAGAAAAGGCGTTTCTAGCGAATTTAGCAAGAAACAAATGGGAACTTCGTCGAGAGATTGCTAATTATTCAGGAATGGAAATTTGCGGAATTACCATTACTGAGTCAGGGATTCTAGCAGCAGCTCATTTAGGAGGAGTAGGTTCTGTAAAAAGATTTTTAAAGACCAATGGAAACCGTAAATGTAGAGACGGTTATGGTACTTCTATCGCAGAATATCTAAAAAAATTTGCTGGCTACAACACAAGTTGTGTAGAACCTAATAAAAAAGCTAAAGCCCAGCATTATACTTTTTAACTAATAGTATTTGTGAATAATAAAGATAGAAGGTCGGTTATGTAAATCGACCTTTTGTTTTTTCCATTCTTTTATGGTTAAGGTTTTTATATATTCAGTAGGTAAAGTAATGTCAGATGCAATACATAAGCTAGTATTGGGTTGTAAGATTTGAATCAAATCTTCTAATAGCTTGTTATTTCTATAAGGTGTTTCTATAAATAATTGGGATTGTTTTTTGTCAAAGGATAATTTTTCAAATGCTTTTAAAGCTTGTTTTTTTTCGCCTTTGTCTATCGGTAGATAACCGTTAAAAGCAAAACTTTGCCCATTCATTCCCGATGCCATTAAGGCTAATAAGATGGAACTTGGTCCAACTAGAGGGATAACTTGTATGCCTCGCTCATGTGCAAGTTTTACAATAGCCGCACCAGGATCCGCTACGCCAGGGCATCCTGCTTCGCTCATTAGTCCAATATTCTGACCGTTTAGTAAAGGTTGAATAAAAGCAATATGATCGGATTCTTGTGTATGCTTATTTAGAATGTTAATGATGAGTTCAGGTTGTTTTTTTTCTGGATGTATTGCTTTAATAAAACGACGAGCTGTTTTTTCATTTTCAACAATATAATGGTTTATAAAATCAATACTCCTCTTAACGGTATAAGGTAAAACATCTTCGGGATTTATTTCGCCTAAAGTTGTTGGTATTAGATATAATTTTCCAAGAAAAGTTGCTGGTTTCATAGATTTTATATTCTTTTGTTGAAAATGTGTTTTATTATGGACAAAGATAGAATAAAAGAAATAGGTAGAAGTATTGCAATAGGTTTTTTAATCCTTTTGTTTGTATTTGTAATGGTATTTAAGGGCTTTTAAAGGCTTTTTTTTAATCTATCGGCAATACTCTGACAAGCTTGCTCTAACATATTAAAAACCTGTTCAAAACCTTCTTGTCCACCGTAGTAAGGGTCTGGAACATCTACTTTTTCGTTAGGGAAAATTTCGTCTAAGATTAATTGTACTTTATTTTTTTGATTTTCTGTAGAGGCTTGGTTGATGACGTCTTTGTAATTTTGGTTGTCCATTACAAAAATGCAATCAAAAAAATCAAAATCTAATTTTTTAAATTTCCGAGCTCTTTGTTGACTGATGTCAATTCCTTTATTTCGAGCTGTTTGTATAGAGCGTTTATCGGGTTGTTCTCCAGCATGCCATCCACCAGTTCCAGCAGAATCTATCAGGTAAGTGTCTGGTAATTTAGATTTAAGTATTCCTTCAGCCAATGGGGAACGGCAAATATTCCCCAAGCATACCATCAAGATTTTTTTAGACATTATAAAGAAAGTTTTTTGTTGATATCATCTACAAACTTTTTAAATTGCTTGTCTGTTGTGAGTAAGTTATCAACTGTTTTGCAAGCGTGTAACACGGTAGCATGATCACGATCTCCAATTTGTGAGCCAATATTAGCTAAAGAGGCCTTGGTATACTTCTTAGCAAAAAACATAGCTAATTGGCGCGCTTGTACAACATGACGTTTACGTGTTGTAGATTGTAAGGTAGCAACATCTAATTGAAAATAATCAGATACAACTTTTTGAATATAATCAATAGATATTTCTCTTTTTACATTTTTAACGAATTTCTCAACGACCTGTTTCGCTAAATCTATAGTGACTTCTTTTTTGTTAAAAGAAGATTGAGCTATTAAGGAAATAATTGCCCCTTCTAATTCACGTACGTTTGATTTTATATTTCGAGCTACGTATTCTATGATGTCTTCTGGCATTTCAACACCATCACGGAATAAGATGCTTTTTACAATTGCTACGCGGGTTTCGTAATCGGGTTGATTAAGTTCAGCGGATAATCCCCATTTGAAACGAGATAGTAAACGTTGTTCAATATCTTGCATATCTACAGGAGCTTTGTCAGAGGTTAAAATAACCTGTTTTCCATTCTGATGAAGGTAGTTAAAGATGTGAAAAAAAACATCTTGTGTACCTGCTTTACCTGACAAGAACTGAACGTCGTCAATAATCAAAACATCAATCAGTTGATAAAAATGGATGAAATCATTACGAGTGTTTTTCTTGACAGAGTCAATATATTGTTGAGTGAATATTTCAGCCGAAATATATAAAACCGTTTTTTCAGGATGTTTTTCTTTTATTTCTACACCTATAGCGTGAGAAAGGTGTGTTTTGCCTAATCCAACACCTCCAAAAATTAATAATGGGTTAAAAGAAGTTCCTCCTGGTTTATTAGCTACAGCCATACCAGCACTTCTTGCAAGACGATTAGAATCGCCTTCAAGAAAATTATCAAAATTATAGTTCGAGTTTAATTGTGAATCAATTTTGATGTTTCGTATTCCAGGGATAATAAATGGGTTTTTTAGCTCTGGATTTTTTTGTTGCACAGGTACGTCAATCTCTTGTGTTTTTACAGGAGCTTTGTCTGCACTTGGAATTTGTTGTGTAAATGGAAGTTTATTCCCGTAAGGGTTTTCCATTTTGATTTTATATAGTAACTTCGCGTTTTTTCCGAGTTCTTTTTGTAGTGCAACCTTTAATAATTTAACATAATGCTCTTCGAGCCATTCGTAAAAGAATTTTGAAGGAACTTGAATGTACAACACGCTATCAGTAAGCTCTACCGCTTTGATAGGCTCAAACCAAGTCTTATAAGCTTGCTCTTGGATATTGTCTTTTATGAATAAAAGACAGTTAGCCCATACTGATTCCGCAGTTTTGTTCATTGTGTGCATTCTTAATTGTGTTAATTTTTAAGGTTTTACTTGATAAAATTTAGACCAAGATTTAGGGTGAATCGGGATAGCAAAGATGGTTGATAAAATTCTTTAAAAAAAATTTTTTTAGTCTTGATTTTGTAGAAATTTTATTGTAAGAATTAAATTTTGAGTTTAACTAAAACATAAAAAAGTAAGATAAATAGTATGAAAATTTTTGATATTCAAGTACGCGTCCGTTATGCAGAAACGGATCAGATGGGGGTTGTTTACCACGGTAATTATGCACAGTATTTTGAAATGGGAAGAGTGGAATGGCTTAGAAATCTGGGGGTTTCGTATAAATGGATGGAGGAAAAAGGGGTTATGCTGCCTTTGGTATCATTAAGTATGAATTATAAAAAGCCAGCGCGTTATGATGATTTGTTAACCATTCGAACTATTTTTAAAAGTCAGACCTCCGTGAAGCTGGAATTTGATTATGAAATTTACAATGAATCGGGTGAGTTATTAACAACAGCTAACTCTTTATTGGTTTTTGTAGATGCCCAATCGGGTAGGCCTATACCCCCTCCTGAGTATTTAGAAGGGCTTTTGAGGTTTTCCTAAAATACACTTATTGTTACCTCAAAAAATGATGAAAAAATGCCAAAAACCATATCGGCATTTTTTTGTCGTGTTGAAATGATGAGTTCGCAACTTTCTTCCATTTTTTGAGAAATGATATGTATTTCTTTTTCTTTTATTACCCTCATGACTTTATTCATGTTTTTATAGTCAAAATTTACTTTATACTGGATATCAATTGTTCTTTCTACTAAAGAAGAGGCTTCTAAAGCCATTTTAGCACTTTCTCTATAAGCTGAAATCAAACCGCCAACACCTAATTTGATGCCTCCAAAATAACGGACTACAATTACCAATACATTGGTTAGTTCGAATGATTGAATTTGACCGTATATAGGCATTCCTGCGCTATTGTTTGGTTCGCCATCATCATTTGCGCGGTAATGTTTTTGAGTTGTGCCAAGTTGCCAAGCATAGCACCAGTGTCGAGCAGCATGATGTTTCTTCTTTAAATGTTCTAAATGTGCCTTGATTTCCTCTTCGTTGCTTACGGGGAAAGCATATCCGTAAAATTTACTGTTTTTTTCTTTGTATAAAACTTCAGGAGAATCCTCTTTAAGTGTTATGTAAGTATCTTCTGTATGCAAAAGGTATGATTTTAATACAAAATTATTGTTTTTAAAAATAAAAAAGAAATCAGTTAAAGAGGGATTTCTTTTTTTGAGAGTAGGTTTGTTATATCTTCGTTCTCTATTTCTAAATGCCATACGTGCATACCTAGTGAAGAAGCTATGTCCGTATTTTCTTTTTCATCATCTATAAATAAAGTTCGTTTGGGATTTAGTTCGTGGTTTTTTAGAATGAATTCAAAAATTTCCTTTTCAGGTTTACGTAAACCGATTTCAGATGAAAAGTACACTTTTTCAAAACATTGATAAAACTCTCTAGCAAAGGTCATTCCTACACGATGTTCAAATTTAGCAATATGTATTTCATCTATATTACTCAAAAGATAGAGTTTGTATTTATGGGATAACTTTTGTAAAAACTCAAGTCGAGAAAGAGGAAAATCAGCAATAGCAGTATTCCAAGCAATGCGTAGAT
This sequence comes from Flavobacterium columnare NBRC 100251 = ATCC 23463, assembly GCF_002530675.1. Lineage (GTDB taxonomy): Bacteria > Bacteroidota > Bacteroidia > Flavobacteriales > Flavobacteriaceae > Flavobacterium > Flavobacterium columnare. The sequence continues at coordinate 18,813 of NZ_PCMX01000063.1, read as the reverse complement.
CATCTATTGAGGCATTGGGTATTCTTTTTTTTAATTCAATCATAAAATGAGCTTCTGTTATTTTTCCTTTCTCAAATTCCTGATTGATTTCTTCAAAATGTTCGTCCCATTCTGAAAGGCCTAGGTTTTTAAGTGCTTTTAGAGAGGCATTTTTATCCAAATTCATAAAAACATTGCCGAAATCGAAAATAATGTTGTTAATCATAATTTGAAAAAATTAAAAGTTCATCATTTAATAATTTACTGTTTTTTATTTTTTTACTAGAAATAAAAGGAGCTTTAATGCCATTTAAAAGTGTATTCTTACTTTTAAAAACGCGTGCTTCATCCCAGTAATTATGGTTTATGAAATGTTGTAATGTACGACTGCCTCCTTCGATTATGATTGATTGAATTTGGTGTTGATGTAACCATTCAATTATAGACGAAACGGAATTTTTACTACTGTTTAAAATGATTTCGTCTAGAATGAAGGTTGGGGCTGACTTATCAAATATAAGATTTTCTTTTGAAATTTTATTTTTTTTATCCAAAACTATTCTTATTGGATTTGTTCCTTGCCAGTCTCTAGCGTTTAGTTGTGGGTTGTCGTCAAGAGCTGTTTGAGTTCCTATTAAAATAGCTTGTTCTTCTGTTCGCCATTTGTGAGTTAATTGTCTACTGTATGGATTACTGATCCATACGGGTTTTTGAATATCTTTATGGAGAGGTGCTATAAAGCCATCTGCTGTTTCTGCCCATTTTAAAATAATATAAGGGCGTTTTTTTTGATGAAAAGTAAAGAAACGTTTGTTGAGTTCTTGGCATTCTCTTTCTAAAACACCTACAATTACCTCACAGCCTGCATCTTTAAGTTTTTTTATACCAGCTCCAGATACCTTAGCAAAAGGATCCATAGTACCAATGACTACTTTGGGGATTTTATGTTGAATAATTAAATCAGCACATGGGGGAGTTTTTCCAAAATGACTACAAGGTTCAAGGCTGACGTATATTGTAGACTCGGATAAAACTTCCTTGTTTTGTACTGAATTTATAGCGTTTACTTCGGCATGTGCTTCACCTGATTTTTTATGCCAACCTTCGCCTATAATCAAATCATTGTGTACAATTACACTTCCTACTAAGGGGTTGGGATAAGTAGTGCCTAATCCATTTTTAGCTAATTCTATGCAGCGGGATATGTATTTTTGATGTATCTTCACCACACAAAAATAATAAAATGATCGCTGAAAAATAAGAAGTGGATAGGATTTTAAATGTTCCTATACTCGTTTTAAATCAAGAAATATGATTCGGTTAATAAAAAAAGAAGATAATAAAGAAGTTGCAACTCTTATTCGAACAGTTTTAGATGAATATAAAGTTCCTAAAATAGGGACTGCTTATGAGGATCCACAATTAGAAGTTATGTTTGAAGCGTATCAAATGGCACGATCTGCATATTTTGTATTAGAGTTTTTAGGAGAAATAAAAGGTTGTGCAGGGATAGCTCCTTTGAAAGAAGCTAGTTCTGATGTGTGTGAATTGCAAAAAATGTATTTCTTGTCTTCCGCGAGAGGAAAAGGATGGGGGGCTCAAATGATCGAGACTTGTCTTCATAAAGCAAAGGAAATGGGGTATAAAAGATGTTATTTAGAAACTTTGCCTACCATGGAAAAAGCCCAAAAACTATACTTAAAATCAGGATTTACATATTTGTCTGAACCTATGGGGTATACGGGACATTCTGCTTGTCCTGTTTGGATGTTAAAAGAATTATAATTACGTAAAAGAATAGGATAACATGTTGTTACAAGAATATAAGATACAATTTGCAGAAGAATTACAGAAAATTTATGATGAAAAAGAAGTAGAAAGTTTTTTTACTCTATTGTTAGAAGCTTTTCATGGCATGAAACGAATTGATTTTGCTTTGAATCCTCAATTAGAATTGGATGCCTTACAATTATTGCAATGGGAAACAGTTTTGGATCAATTAAAACAAGAAAAACCGATACAGTACATTTTAGGCGAAACAGATTTTTTTGGAATGTCTTTTTATACTAATGAGTACACCTTAATCCCTAGACCCGAAACCGAAGAATTGGTAGATTGGGTTATCCAAACAGTATCCACTACTAAAAAAGGGGAGAAAGTTAGGATTTTAGACATTGGAACAGGAACGGGATGTATTGCTATTTCATTAGCAAAAAATATACCAATGGCTGAGGTGTATGCAATAGATGTTTCGTTAAAAGCACTTGAAGTAGCCAAAAGAAATGCTAAAAGGAATAATGTAACGATTGAATTTATACATCAAGATCTGCTAATCCTAGAAAGTTTAGAAACCACTTTTGATATCATTGTTTCTAATCCGCCTTATGTTCGGAATTTAGAAAAGTTAGAAATAAAGAAAAATGTTTTAGACTATGAACCTCATTTAGCATTGTTTGTAGAAGATACAGATCCCTTGATTTTTTATAAAAAAATAGCTCAATTAGCATTGAAAAGTTTGTCTAAAAAAGGATGTCTTTTTTTTGAAATCAATCAGTATTTGGGAAAAGAAATGATAGAACTAATGGAGGATTTTGGATTTGAAAATATTAATTTACATAAAGATATATATGGAAACGATAGAATGTTGCTAGGACATAAATCTTAGTTTTTTGTTTTTAAAGAAGTTTTAGGTAGAATGTAGGTTTTCTTAATTTTTATTTAATCTAGACCTCTTATTCGTATCGTAAAGCCTCTATAGGGTCTAGTTTAGAAGCTTTTAAAGCTGGGTAAGAACCTGATATGATTGCTACTATAAAGCATATAAGAAAAGCAGAAATAATAGCCATCCAAGGAATTACAAACTCAAAATCTAATAAAGTAGCAAAACCATACCCTATTAAAATACCACTAAAAGTACCAACTAGTCCTCCCAATTGCCCAATTACCAAAGTTTCCATAAAAAATTGAAAAGCTATAGTACTTCTTTTTGCTCCTAAAGCCTTTCGAGTTCCAATTTCGCGAGTTCGTTCTGTAACGGAAACGAGCATGATATTCATAAGTGCTATAGAAGAACCAAAAATAGTTATAATTCCTATGACCCAAGCTGAAATGTCAAGGTAAGAGGTAAGTTCTATAATTCTTCGAATAAGGTCATCGCTTCTTGATATGCCAAAGTTGTCATCTTCTATAGGGTTTAATTTTCTAATAATTCGCATTTTTAGGATAGCATGATCTATTGCAGGTTCTAAAAATTCTTTTCGAGTAGTCATCACGCTAGTCATATAATTGATATTAGGCGAGCTACATAGAGATCGAGCTATTTGTAATGGAATTAATACTCTTAAATCTTGATTGTTGCCAAAACCAGATCCTTTTTCTTTTAAAACACCAATTACTTTAAATTTAGCACCTCGTATACTGATGGTTTTATCTAATGGATTGATATGGGCTAAGAGCTTTTTTTCAAAATCAGCCCCTAATAAACATACTGGATGATTGTTGATAATATCAAAACCTGAAAAATTCCGTCCTTTTGTGATTTCGAACCCCGCATTTGTAGTGTAGTTTTCATCTACACCCCATACACTTACTTCTGGATCTGTTTTTTTATTTTCATACGTTACTTCTGCGGTAGGGGTAGCAATAAACGAGATGGAAGTATAAGTAAAAGGAAAATTGTATTTTTCTTTAAAAGTTTGTGCTTGAGAGTAAGTAATTATTGGGTTTATTTTTTCTCGTTGTTTGCCTCTTTTATGTCTTTTTATTTCATCTTTATATTGACTAATAGAAAAGGTGTTGGCTCCCATAGAAGCAAAATCTTTAGTAAGAGTGTTGCTTAGGGCAGATACTACGGTTAATATACCTACAAGAGCCATTATTCCAATAGCAATAATTAATACTGTTAGTATTGTGCGCAAAAATTGAGTGCGGATAGCACTTAGAGCAATTTTAATATTTTCTTTTACTAATCCAACCATATATTATGAGTATCTGTATAGAGTAAAATGTTACAATTAAAACCAAAATTTTAGTTTTCTTTGAAAAAGTAAGATATTTGCAAAAGATAATAAACTTAGTTTGTTGAATTTTTAATGAGCTAGATTATCTGTAAAAATTAATTTAATATAAAGAAAACAATGAAACCATCCATTCCAAAAGGGACTCGTGATTTTTCACCTTCAGAAGTAGCTAAAAGAAATTATATATTTGGAATTATTCGTAAGCATTTTGAACGTTTTGGATTTCAGCCTATAGAAACGCCCACTTTTGAAAACTCTGAGACATTAATGGGGAAATATGGAGAAGAAGGCGACCGATTAATATTTAAAATTTTGAACTCAGGAAATTATTTCTTTAATAGAAAAAAAATTGAATTACCTGCTAGTATTGAACAATTGCAATTGAATTCTGCTGAAACGATCTCAACGGAACAATTGATAGAATTAAATCAGTTTACGAACAAAATTTCGGAAAAAGCACTTCGTTATGATTTAACAGTTCCCTTTGCGCGTTATGTAGTACAACATCAGAACGAAATTGAATTTCCATTCAAACGTTATCAAATACAGCCTGTTTGGAGAGCTGATAGACCTCAAAAAGGGCGTTTTAGAGAGTTTTTTCAATGTGATGCTGATGTGGTTGGGTCTGATTCTTTGTGGCAAGAAGTCGAGTTAGTTCAGTTATACGATGCTGTTTTTACTGATTTAGGTCTAAAAGGAGTAACTATTAAAATTAATAATCGTAAAATTTTATCAGGTATAGCTGAGGTAATAGGAGCTTCTGATAAGTTAATAGATTTTACCGTAGCCCTAGATAAATTAGATAAAATTGGAGAAGATGGTGTGAAAAAAGAAATGCAGGAAAAAGGAATTACTGAAGCAGCCATTCAAAAAATACAACCTCTATTTAATTTTACAGGAACAATAATTGAAAAGATAGAAAAACTTTCGAAACTCTTAGAAAATTCTAATGAAGGAATGAAAGGAATTGAAGAATTACAATTTATTTGTCAAAATATATTGGCTCTAGGGCTTCAGGACTCTAAATTGGATTTAGATGTGACTCTTGCACGAGGATTAAATTATTACACGGGGGCTATATTTGAAGTTTCAGCGCCTATAGGAGTAAGCATGGGATCTATTGGTGGTGGTGGAAGATATGATGATTTGACAGGTATTTTTGGTTTAAAAAATATGAGTGGTGTAGGAATATCATTTGGTTTAGATCGAATTTATTTAGTAGTGGAAGAGTTAGGCTTATTTCCAGAAACAGTAACAGCTACTTCTAAAGCTATCTTTTTGAATTTTGGAACCGAAGAAGCTCTGTTTTCAATGAAATCTATAGGTAAATTACGTCAATTAGGAATAAAAGTAGAATTGTACCCTGATTCAGTAAAAATAGGAAAACAGTTTCAATATGCTGATAAAAGAGGTATTCCTTTTGCTATCATAGTAGGAGGAGAGGAAATGAAAAAAGAGGAATATAATTTAAAAAACCTTCAATCAGGAGAGCAGAAAAAGGTGTCTTTTGATGAACTGGTTGAGAGTTTGCAATAAAAGATAAAAAGGTGTTCTAAGATTTAAAAAGATACAAGGAACACCTTTTTTGTTTGAACTAAATATGATTTTTGTTTCTAGGATGGTATTTGTGAAGAACTTGATTCAGATGGGTGCGATCTAGGTGCATATAGATTTCTGTGGTAGTAATGCTTTCGTGTCCTAACATCATTTGAATAGATCGGAGGTCAGCGCCATTTTCTAATAAATGAGTAGCAAATGAATGTCTAAAAGTGTGTGGGCTGATTGTTTTGTTTAAGTTTATTTTCTTTGCCAAATTTTTGATGATTGTAAAAATCATAGCGCGAGTAAGTTGTTTTCCTCTTCTATTAAGGAATAAAGTATCTTCATCTCCTTTTTGAATTTTAATATGGCAGCGAATCTGATTTACGTAAATAGTAATGTATTTTTGAGTGAGTTCATTTATAGGAACAAAACGTTGTTTGTTTCCTTTTCCTGTTATTTTTATAAATCCCTCTTCAAAAAACAAATCTGAAATTTTCAAAGCAGTTAGTTCAGAAACTCGAAGACCGCAACTATAAAGTGTTTCTAATATGGCTCGATTGCGTTCGCCTTCAGAAGTAGAAAGGTCAATGGCATTGATTAAATGATCTATGTTTTCAATACTAAGTACATCGGGTAGTTTTCTTCCTAATTTTGGGCTTTCTATTAGTTCTAAAGGATTGTCTTGTCGGTAGTTTTCAAAAATAAGATAACCAAAAAAACTTTTTAATCCTGAAATTAAACGGGCTTGGCTTCTTGCGTTGATGTTATTGGCGGTATGATATATGAAATCTTGAATGATTTCTTCTTTAATATTTAAGGGAGAGTAGTTTAGATTGTAATGTGTAAGGTAGTGTATTAGCTTTTCTATATCCATTGTGTAATTTTCAATAGAATTTTTAGAAAGAGCTCTTTCGAGTTTTAAATAATGTTGGTAATCTTTTAAAAGGTTTTGCCAATTCATAAGACTAGGTTCTTATTTATAAAATAAAACCTCGGATGATTCCGAGGTTTTGTTTTTATTGATTTCGTTTTAATATTAGAATTGGAAACCTAATTTTAAACCACCAATTGCGTTAGTGTATGTGTTTGAAACTTTTCCTTCTCCAGTTTTTGTTACTGTAGTTGTGTTTCCAGCTACTGTTGTAGTTTCAACAGCATCTTGTGTTCCAGAATTGTAACCTAATCCAACTTCTACTCCAAGGTATAATTTTTTAGTGAAATAATAATCAGCACCTACTGTAGCTCTAACACCAAAAGTAGAAGAGCCAGTTCCATTTACTCCAAGAGCGTTAACTGCACCAACTATCGTTGTAGAGTTATTATTGTTTGATTGAGTCATTTTGTACTCTGCTCCTGTAAAACCAAAAACGATATCAGCTCCTACATAAGTTGATAAACGATCTGTTCCTGCAAAATGCTTTTCAGCTCCTAATGTGATAACTCTGTTCGTTGTTCTAGCAACTTCAGTTATTGTAAATTCTAAAGGAGTATTTTGGTTTCTGATAGAGTTCTCTTCTCTTTTATTGCTACCTAAACCTAAACCAGCTCTAACAGCTAAATCATCTTTTATAAAATATCTAAATTTAGCAGCTCCACCAATAGCGTCAAATTTAGTATCTAAAATACCTCCTGTAACACCTACTTCTGTCGTTAAAGTACCCTTAACAGGTTTGAAAGATTCTTGTGCACTAGCAAAACCGAAAGCAAAAACTGCAGCAGCAGTTAATAAAAATTTTTTCATTTTAGTTAATTTAATTTTTTTTGCAAATCTATGAAAAAATAAATGTAATTTGCAAATTATAAATGTACGAAATTACATTAAAAATAGATCGTGTTGATTTTTATGTATGAAGGGGTGTGAATTGCAAGGATGGTTTAATTTAATATTATTGATATATGAAAAAAGAATCACTTTTAGTATTACTTTTGTTATCTATTACGTTTGTAACAAAAGCACAATTGGTAACGTTAGGGCTAAAGATGGGGGCAAATTATGCTAATTTTAAAAGTACTACTTTACAAACAAAAGCATTAACAAGTTATCATGCAGGTTTAATTGCTCAAATTAAAGTTTTAGAAGGTTTTAGTCTACAACCAGAATTATTATATTCTACACAAGGAGCAACTTATGATTACGCTTTTCAAGAGTTTAAATCAGAGTTAGGATATGTTTCATTACCTCTTATGGCTAAAATAGATTTAGGAAAAACGTTAAGTTTAGAATTAGGACCTCAGTTTTCATGGTTAGCTTCTAAAAAGGTTAATTGGCAAACAGATGTAAAAACACTTGATTTTAGTGCTAATGCAGGATTAGGTGTTAAACTTACAGACCGTTTATTTATTCAAGGAAGATATGTTTTAGGTCTGACCGAAATTGGAAAGAATGTGGATATTAAAAATAGTGTAGGACAGCTTTCATTAGGAGTATTGTTTTAATATGATATAATAAATAAAATAAGCCATTCTATTAAGAATGGTTTTTTTATTTTTACAAAAACAGAATAAATGAAAATATATATTATAAACGGACCTAATCTGAATTTGTTAGGACGTAGAGAACCAGAAATTTATGGAAATGTAACTTTTGAAGATTTTTTCAAAGAGTTAAAAGTTCTTTTTCCTTCTATTGAGTTGTCTTATTTTCAAAGTAATATAGAAGGGGAGCTTGTAGATAAGTTACAAGAAATTGGTTTTTCTTATGATGGTATTATATTAAATGCGGGAGCTTATACCCACACGTCTATAGCTATAGGTGATTGTATAAAAGCAATTGCTGCTCCGGTTATAGAAGTTCATATATCGAATACCTTTTCAAGGGAGGAATTTCGTCATCAGTCCTATATTTCACCGAATGCTAAAGGAGTAATTTTAGGTTTTGGATTACAGAGTTATCAACTGGCTTTGCAAAGTTTTATTAGTATCAATGCCAATGACTTTGTTTGAGGTATTTTATAAAACAAACAAACATTTGAGTTGATATTTACGGTTTAATGGCATTGTTTAAAATAAAAATTATTTTACAAATATATCATAACTTAATCGGATTAGTGTGCCAATAACGACAACTAAAAAGAAAATTCGTATGAATTGATTTCCTTTTTTTATGGCTAACTTGGCACCTAACCATCCTCCTAAACCATTACAAATAGCCATAGGAATTGCTAGGATCCAAATAATTTTGCCTTTTAAGATAAATAGACTTAAAGAGCCAATGTTAGAAGCTATATTTACTAATTTAGCATGTGCAGATGCGTGTAAAAAATCGAGACCTAAAATTACAATAAAAGAAACAATAAGAAAACTTCCAGTACCCGGTCCTATAAAACCATCATAGAATCCTATAAAGCTACTAATTACACAACCGATAAAAAGAAAATTATTTTCTGAAATATTTTTAGGGTGATGATTGCCAAAGTCCTTTTTTATAAAGGTATAAATGGCTAAAAGTATTAAGATAAAAAACAACAATGGCTTCATGAATTGATTACTAACCAATGTAAGCAAATAAGAACCGAAAAAGGCACTGATGCAAGAAAAAAGAGCCATAATTAATAGCGATTTCCACTGCATACGAACATTTTTCAGGTAATGTACTGCGGCAATAGAAGTTCCTGTAATTGCAGGTACTTTTAAAGATCCTATTAGATTTGAAATAGCAAGATTAGGAAGGAGTATCAGTGCTAAAGGAGTTTGTATTAGTCCTCCGCCTCCAGCAATAGCATCAATAAATCCAGCAAGAAAAGAAGCGATACAAAGGGAAATAATAATATAGATTTCCAAAACTAATTTGTGATTATTTGATTTATGTATTTAGATTCAACAGACTGTCTAAAAAGGGTAGTTTATTACTTCTCCATAGGTTGAAATGAATAAAACGCTTTTTGAACAGTCTGTATTTACTGTATATTATGCGCGTATGATGTTTGCACCTAATGCTCTTAAGCGCTCATCAATGCGTTCATAGCCTCGGTCAATTTGTTCTATGTTTTGAATGGTACTAGTCCCTTTAGCTGTTAACGCTGCAATTAGCAAAGAAATACCCGCTCTAATATCTGGAGAACTCATGGTTGTTGCTTTTAATTGAGATTGGAAATTGTGCCCCATAACAACAGCTCTATGAGGATCGCATAACATTATTTTAGCTCCCATATCAATTAGCTTATCAACAAAGAATAAGCGGCTCTCAAACATTTTTTGATGAATTAGCACGTCGCCTTTTGCTTGAGTAGCTACAACTAATATAATACTTAATAAGTCAGGAGTAAAACCTGGCCATGGAGCATCGGATATTGTTAATATAGAGCCATCAATATCTGTTTTGATTTCATATCCATCTGTATGAGCAGGGATGTAAATATCATCTTCTTTTTTTTCAATAGTAATGCCTAGTTTTCTAAATACATTAGGAATAATACCCAGATTTTCCCAACTTACATTTTTTATTGTAATTTCACTTCTGGTCATTGCGGCAAGTCCTATCCAAGAACCTATTTCAATCATATCAGGTAAAATACGGTGTTCACAGCCGCCTAATGATTCTACTCCTTCTATTGTTAATAAATTTGAACCAATACCACTTATTTTAGCACCCATTGCATTTAGCATTTTACATAATTGTTGTAGGTAGGGTTCGCAAGCAGCGTTGTATATTGTGGTAGTGCCTTCTGCTAATACAGCGGCCATTACAATGTTTGCCGTTCCTGTAACAGAAGCTTCGTCTAGTAGCATATAAGTTCCTTTAAGCCTTCCGTCTATTTCTACTCCATAAAAATGATCTGCTCTTTCATATCTAAACTTTGCTCCTAGGTTTATAAAGCCTTCAAAGTGAGTGTCTAAACGACGACGGCCAATTTTATCTCCTCCTGGTTTTGGAATATAACCACAACCAAAACGAGCTAATAAAGGACCAATAATCATAATAGAACCACGAAGGCTGCCTCCTTCTTTTTTGAAAGTTTCAGTTTTTAAATAATTGATGTTTACTTCGTCTGCTTGAAAGGTGTAGTCGCCAGGGCCATTTTTTTGAATTTTAACGCCTAAATTCCCTAATAAAGAAATTAGTTTATTAACATCAATAATGTCAGGGATGTTGGTTATTCGTACTTTTTCAGAGGTTAAAAGTACTGGGCATAAAACTTGTAGTGCTTCATTTTTAGCGCCTTGTGGTTGAACGTTTCCTTTAAGAGGTTTCCCTCCTTCAATTTTAAAAGTTCCCATGTTTTGAGTTATAGGTTATGGAGCTGTCGGGCTCTTAGTTATTTTTTTTAAAAGGTCTTTTTTGTTGAATGTTTTTCTGATTTTTATGTTTACCATTGTTATTACTAATGCTGTTATTGCTTTGCATTTTGTTAGAAGTCCTTTTATTGGTACGCATTAAATCATGAGTATTGGATAGCTCCTCAGTAGTAGAAGAAAGATTTATTTTTCCGTCTGATAATTCGTAGAGATGCTCAAATATAACCGCATCAGTTACGGTATCTTTATTCCAACTTAAATAACTTTTTTTCATGTGATTTGCAATCACGCGTATTAAAGCATTTTTAAGATCGCCATCTTCCCATTCGTTTGCTTTATCTATCATATAGGTAATGTTATTACCATAAAAGCGGTATTTTGGGAAGTTTTGAGGGTAAGGCAATGGAGCTGCTTTCATATTGATCACTTCACGAGTAGGGATTGGGTAAGGGGAATCTACATCTAATAGGAAATCCGACATGATAAACAATTGATCCCAAAGCTTGTGTTGGAAATCAGGGACATCGCGCAAATGAGGGTTCATTCCTCCCATGACTCCTATAATGTATTTTGCCAGTTTATTGCGTTCCTCTCGATTTTCAATCGTAATCGCTTGACTAATCAAGTTATGAAGGTGGCGCCCATATTCAGGTATAGCAAGTGATTTTCTTTCAGAGTTATACTCTAGAAAATGAATTGCTTCTAAAACTTGATCGGTATTAAATTTTGTACTACTCATTCTATAATGAAATTATCCCTTCGATAGTTGATACTTCTTGGTATTTTTTTATGATTTCTTCTGCATTGGGCATTATTACATCAACCGATATACTGGTAAATGTTCCATTCTTTGATTGACGAGTATCTATTACAGCTCCCATACAATCAAAAGCTTTTTCTACGGCACTTATTTTATTAGTGTCAGTAGGTACTATAAATTTATATAAATATTTTGAAGGCCAAACCTTATTTACAGCATTTAATTCCTCTTTTAATCGAATATAAAATTCAGTGGTTTTCTTATCCATCTTCTACATTATAAATATAGGCAAATATAAGCTTTTTAATGGTTTTTTTGAAAGTTGAATTTTTACTTTGTGTTTTATTGTTTTTTTAAGGGAATAGACCATATTGTCTAAAATAAAAAAACAATAAATAAAAAGCAACTGTAAGAAAACGAAACTTATACCATTTAAACTTTGAATTTTCTTTTTAAAAATAGTACATCTATAAAAGCAACAAAAATTAGCGTTGCTTCTCGATGCGCTTCGCGCTCGAACTAACGATGATTTCAATTATATAACTCAACCGTCTGTTCGAGTTGTTTAAAAAAAGCGTATTGAGAACTTTACTTTTTAACCCAGTATATTTTAAGCTTAAATGGTATTAGTTTGTATAAGCGTTGTTTTTCATTTTTAAAAAAGAAATAGTTTGATTAAGTTTGCGTTCTTGAAATTGATGTTTTGAAAAGAGGAATTGTTGTAATTACAGGAGGACCTGGTACAGGTAAAACTACTATTATCAATAGCTTAGTTGAAAAAGGATATGTTTGCTATCCAGAGATTTCGCGTGAGGTGACTTTAGAAGCTAAAAAACAAGGAGTTGAGCAGTTGTTTTTGACAGAGCCATTGTTGTTTAGTCAAATGTTGTTGGATGGACGTATTAAACAGTATGAGAATGCGCGAAATGAAGAAAACCATTTAGTTTTTATTGATCGAGGGATGCCCGATGTATTAGCTTATATGGATTTTATAGGCGATGAATACCCTGAGCATTTTGATGCTCAATGCCATGAAATGCGTTATGATACGGTTTTTGTTTTACCTCCTTGGGAAGACATCTATGTAAGCGATGAAGCACGTTATGAAAATTTTGAGCAAGCAAAGATAATTTATGAGCATTTAAAACTTACTTACCAGAAATATGGCTATCAATTAATTGAAGTTCCTACAGGGACAGTAGAAAAGCGAGTAGATTTTATTTGTAATCAACTTAAAGTAATTGGATAAGTTTGTTAAAGTTATTACTTTAGCCTTATTTAAATAATTAACTTTTGCAAAAAACATTAGAAATTCTTCAAAAATATTGGGGATATGATAGTTTTAGACCTGTTCAAGATGAGGTTGTTCAGTCAGTTCTAGAGGGTCATGATACGTTTGCACTTCTTCCAACAGGAGGAGGCAAGTCATTGTGTTTTCAGGTTCCAGCAATGATTAGTGGAGGGCTGTGTTTAGTTGTGTCTCCTTTGGTAGCCTTGATGAAAGACCAGGTGGGGCAACTTCAGAAGAGAGGTATTAAGGCAATAGCTTTAACAGGAGGAACTCATGCAGATGAGCTTATACAGCTGTTGGATAACTGTCAGTTTGGTAATTATCATTTTTTATATTTATCTCCAGAGAGATTAGAACAAGATTGGGTATTAGAACGAATTAAAAGTTTACCAATTCATCTAATAGCAGTAGATGAAGCACATTGTGTTTCTCAATGGGGATACGATTTTAGACCTTCGTATTTAAAAATCAATACATTAAAAAAAGCTTTTCCTAAAGTTCCTTTTATTGCGCTTACAGCATCTGCAACTCCCGAAGTTCAACAAGATATATTGCTGAATTTAGGATTGATTAATCCTAAGATTTTTAAAAAATCGTTTTCACGAGATAATTTGAGCTACCATGTTATAAAATCAGAAGATAAACTTTATAAAATCAAGCAAATTTTACTCAAAAACCCAGAACCTTCTATCATATATGTTAGGAATAGGAAATTATGTTTAGATTATGCAAATCAATTAAATTCTCTTGGGTTTAGTGCAACTTATTACCATGGCGGTTTATTGCCTAAGGATAAGGAAAAAAATATGGAATCATGGATGAATGAAAGTCGTTTGATTATGGTTGCAACAAATGCTTTTGGGATGGGTATTGATAAACCCAATGTAAAGACCGTAATACATGTAAACCTTCCTGAAAACCTAGAAAGTTATTATCAAGAAGCAGGCAGGGCGGGTAGAGCAGGCCAAAAGGCTTTTGCTATTATGATTGCGTCTTATAATGATATTATTCATGCTCAAGAACAGTTTGTTACTGTTTTGCCAGACGTAGTTTTTTTGAAAGAAATTTATAAGAAATTGTGTAATTATTTTCAAATTCCCTACGGAGAAGGGATTAATGAAGAATTTACTTTTAGTTTAAATCGTTTTTGTACACATTATAATTTTCCTATTTTAAAAACCTTTAATGCGTTACAATTTTTGGATAGACAAGGAATTATCTCGCTTTCAAATGAACAGTCCGAAAAAGTACAACTTCAGTTTATAGTAGAATCAAAAGAAGTAATACGTTATATAAGTTTTCATCCTGATGAAGAAGCTATTATAACAACTATTTTAAGAAATTATCCAGGGATTTTTGAAATTCAAACCAATATCAATACTTCTTTTGTGGCAAAACAGGCGTTTTGTAAAGAAGAAAAGGTTTTCAACTTATTGCAAAAACTGAAAGAACAAAATATGGTTCATTTATTAATTATTCAAAATGAATCTAAAATAACTTTTTTAGAAGTAAGAGAAGATGATCGTACGATAAATAGAATAGCAAAATATTTAGAAAAACAAAATCTAATAAAGAAAAGTCAATTAGCAGCAGTTGTAGCTTATGTAAACGACCAAAACCAATGCAAAAGTAAATTGATACTTACTTATTTCGGGGAAATTGGAGTTGCAGACTGCGGAAGTTGTTCCTATTGCTTAAAAAAAAACAAGAAAATCTATAACAAAGAACATCTGACAGAAGAATTACTTAAAATATTAAAAACAGAGAAATTAAGTTCTCGAGAAATCTTAGAAAAAATAAATATAGAAGAGAAAATCCTTTTTGAAATCTTAAAGGAAATGTTAGAGTACAATATGATCGAGTTAGATCATAAAAATCAATTTATTCTTAAATAATGAAATCATTGCGAATTGTTTTTATGGGAACGCCAGAATTTGCTGTAGGAATTTTGGATGCCATAGTCAAAGAAAATAAATACGAAGTAGTAGGAGTTATTACAGCTCCAGATAAACCCGCAGGAAGAGGGCAAAAAATTAAATATTCAGCTGTTAAAGAATACGCTCTAGAAAAAGAATTACGTTTATTGCAGCCAACAAATCTCAAAGACGAGAGTTTCTTACAAGAGTTAAAATCCTTAGAGGCTAATTTACAAGTTGTCGTCGCTTTTCGCATGTTGCCCGCAGTTGTTTGGAAAATGCCAGAATTAGGAACCTTTAACCTTCATGCTTCGTTGTTGCCCGAATACCGTGGTGCCGCACCCATTAATTGGGCGATTATTAATGGAGAGACTAAAACAGGTGTGACTACCTTTTTTATAGATGATAAGATTGATACAGGAGCTATGATTTTGAGTAAAGAAATGCCTATTTTGCCAGATGAAAATGCTGGACAATTGCATGATCGTTTAATGAGTTTAGGTTGTGAAGCAGTTGTGGAAACCTTAGAGAAAATAGCAAATGCTAATGTGGTTACTGTTTTACAAAAAGATTCACCAGAAATAAAAACAGCGTATAAATTAGATCGAGAGAACTGTAAAGTTAATTTTAATAAAGGTTTAGATGCGGTTTATAATCAAATTCGTGGTTTAGCGCCTTATCCTGCCGCCTATTGTACTTTTGTAGATCAAGAGGAGCAATGGAGTGTTAAATTGTATGAGGTAGAAAAAGAAATAATGACACATGAATTAGCAATAGGAAAAGTAGAACATACCAAAAAAGAAATTAGAGTGGCTTTAGAAGGAGGTTTTTTAAAAATTAAGTCTTTACAATTTCCAGGTAAGAAAAGAATGAATGCTCAAGAATTACTAAATGGAATGCGTTTTACAGAATATTTAAAAGTAGAATAGCTTACATTAAAATCAGTATTTTCTCTCAAAAAATATTTTTTACGTAGTTTTAAAACGGTTTTTGTCGCAAAAATAAATAAAAAAGAGTTAAAAATGTTGTGCGGTAAGGAAATCCTACTAAATTTGTGGGGCTTAGAATTAATATTAACCTATCAATTAATAACTAATTATTATGAACAAATCAGATTTAATCGATGCTATGGCTGCTGATGCAGGAATTACTAAAGCTGCTGCAAAGGCTGCATTAGAGTCATTTTTAAGTAATGTTGAAGGAACTTTAAGTAAAGGTGGTAAAGTTGCTTTAGTAGGATTCGGATCATGGTCAGTATCTACAAGAGCGGCTAGAGAAGGAAGAAATCCCCAAACAGGGAACACTATTAAAATTGAAGCTAAAAACGTAGTAAAATTTAAAGCAGGTGCAGAATTAGAAGGAGCTGTTAATAAATAATAGTTTTATAATATTATATAAAAAGCCACGACTTTACGTGGCTTTTTTATTTTTTTATAATTATTTTTTGTTTATAATTATTTTATTTGTTAAATTTAGTTACAAAAGAATAGATATGGTAGTAATTAAACCACAAAAAGGACATTTGTTAATAGCCGAACCCTCTATTATAGGAGACTTATCTTTTAACAGATCGGTGGTTTTGTTAGCAGATCATAATGAAGAGGGGTCTATAGGGTTTATTTTGAATAAACCATTGAATTATACTATTAAGGATTTGATTCCAGAAATATCAGCTTCGTTTAAAATATACAATGGAGGACCTGTTGAGCAAGATAATTTGTATTTTATACATAATGTGCCACATTTAATATCAGGAAGTGTGGAAATCGCCTCTGGAATTTATTGGGGTGGTGATTTTCAACAAACGAAAGAATTGATAAATAACGAAAAAATCAATAAAAATAATATACGTTTTTTCTTAGGTTATTCAGGCTGGGATGCAGAGCAATTACAAAACGAATTAGAGTCTCATTCTTGGATTATTTCTGAAAATGATTTGAGTAACAATATAATAGGGAAATCATCGTCTAATTTTTGGAGAGAAAAAATAATAGAACAAGGAGGAGAGTATTTAGTTTGGTCAAACGCTCCCGAAAACCCTATTTATAATTAAAACAATCTTATTTTTGTGTTTAATTTTAAAACCAATAACTCGGATGTGCTTGTTTGATACTCTTTTTTACGATATCTAGTTATAGGTTGTATTCCCCTAATTACGTTGCTTATGAATAACTCATCCGCTTTTTGTAATTCAAAAGGAGATATAGGTCTTTCTTCTACTTTTAACGTTTCTATGTTTTGAGCGATTAGAAGTAATTGTTTTCTCATGATTCCATTGATACAGCCTTCAGAAAGAGGAGGAGTCGTTAAAATGCCATCTTTAATCATGAAAATATTGCCGTTTAGAGCTTCAATTATGTTTTTTTCATGGTTTAATAACAGGCAATTATCAAGGTTGTTTTCGTTAGCATAAATGCTTCCCGTTGTATTTATCGTTCTGTTAGTACTTTTGATGGTTGATAAAAGTTGTTTTGTAATTACAAAATCCTTGTAAATATCTACCTCGTAAGGAAGGCTTGAGATTGTATATATAGTATTTTCTAAAGGAGTGGCTGTTGAAAAATAATCCACTTCATTGGTTTGAGGAAGATATAATCCACCATTTTTTCTAAAGACATTAAAACGAACGCGAGCAGAACTCTCTATTTTTAAGTTTCTTGCCGCTTCTAATATTTGATTTTCAAAGTATTCTAAAGTGAAATCTATAGGAATTTCCATTCGTAAAATTCGCATAGAAGCCATCAATCTAAAATAATGATCTTCTGAAAAAAGTACCTTATTGTCTAGTACTTTTAAAGTTTCAAAAACAGCATCTCCGTATAAAAAAGCCCTATTATCCTGTAATGTTAAAAATCTGTCCATAAAAAATCCCGATAAATCGGGACAAAGATAAGTTTTATTCTTTTTTAAATAGATCCTAAAACGTGTTTTAGATCAGAAATTTGATTTTCCCAAAGCATCTTGGCTTCTGATAGATCATCTTCCTCGGCAAAATCAACTACCATTAGAGAAACATCTTTTGTAATATCATCTTCTAGTATTCTAAGTTCAAAATAATACTCTGTGTCTTTGTTTTCTTCGTCAACCCATTTGAACTTTATTTTTTCACCTGTTTTTTTAGAGAAAATACGTGCTTTTTCCTCTGAATCATCCCATTTAAAAGTAAAGAAATCGCCTCTTGAATTAACATTGTTAGCAAACCATTCTTGTAATCCAGATGGCGTAGAAATATACTGATATAATAACTGAGGAGAGGAATGTATAGGGAACTCTAATTCGTATCGTATTTTATTGTTCATAATGATTTTTTTTTGGAAATATAGATAATATGAGTTAGTAAAACAAGTAAAATGTTTTTTTTATTTATCTTTTTATCTTGGAATGTTGATTGCGTATTTGTTTGTTGTTTATGAAATAGAGGATATTTCTAATTGGAGTTCTAATAAGATTACTTTTAAAAGAAAAAAAAAAAAATTAAATCGTTGTTTTTGAGTGTTTTATATTTTTTATTTGAAAAAAAGTAAAAAAAAATAAGAAAAAAGTTTGCGTAACTTGAATTTAGTTGTAAATTTGCACTCGCATTCGGGAAGGATGTTACCAACAGAAAAAAATGGCGAGGTAGCTCAGTTGGTTAGAGCGCAGGATTCATAACCCTGAGGTCACGGGTTCAACTCCCGTCTTCGCTACTCAATCCCCAAAAACTCTAATATATAAAGAGTTTTGGGGATTTTTACTTAAAATCTGTGTCAAATCTATGGCAAGAAGCGGATAAAGGATCAAGTCAAAGTCTGTAGACTTGATTGATTTCATTGTACAATTAGTTAATCTAAAAAGAAAACTTGTATTTCGGACTCCTCTAAATTTTACTTTTAAATTTTTTCTTTTCATTAAAGATTCTTTGTGATGTTTTATTGCTTTTTAGGAGATAGCAAATTTTATTTCTGTTGAAAAAATGAACATTGTTTTATGATGATTTATTACAGTTTGTTTATTGTATTAAAAGATTCATAGATGCAGAGTGATATTAAAAAGTTTTATAAAACGAATTTTTTATGTTGATAACATAAAGTG
>NZ_PCMX01000062.1 GCF_002530675.1 Flavobacterium columnare NBRC 100251 = ATCC 23463 | reverse complement strand
GCTGTCTGAAAAGTAATCCACCTGTCGTTTGTCACTCTGAGCTAAGAAGGAGACCTGCTATTAATAGCTGGTAAATTCTCGCTTTAGTAGCCATGACAGGATGGTGCATTTTTTGGACAGTCTCTTTTTTTACGCACTATTTTTTCAAGACGTGCAGCATTTGGGAATCATTTTTATCAGCAAAAACTTGCCAATATGAATCTTTTTTTATTTTAATCGAGTAAAAAAGACTCGTCGTCCAGTAAAAAAGACTCGTCGTCCAGTAAAAAAGACTCGTCGTCCAGCCAAAAAGGCTCGCCGTCCAGTAAAAAAGACTCGCCGTCCAGTAAAAAAGACTCGTCATCCAGTAAAAAAGGCTCGTCGTTGAACCAAAAAGAGTGGTAATCCAATAAAAAAAGATGAAATTGTTAGGAGTGAAGTTTGCGTGCGTTTTGTGTACGGTATTTTTTTAAAAGAGTTTTATGATCATTTATATCAACATAAAGGGTAAATATGAATTAGATTTTTATTTTAGATGATAACGCCAATAATCAGGGAAATACGGTGTTTTGAAATAATAATGAGCAATTGTTCTTAATGAAGTAAATCCACATTTGTCAGTTCTATATTCATATTGAAATTCATCTTTCCTTTTTAAAATTTTACTTTTAAAATCTTGAAATGATAATTCTTTGTCAAATTCAGAATACATTCTTGTTTCAATTTGATAACCGTCATTAACTGACCTCGAAAATAATTGTTCTTCTAAATCATTTTCAGTATCTTCAATAAGATGTTTTGAATTGGAATTTATACTATGATGCGGTATAAATAAACCTAAAGTAATATCATTTTCGATGATGAATTTTCTAGTTTCATAGTATGTTTTTTCTAAATCTAATATTGCGATATATTCCATTATAATTGCTAATAATGGTGAAACAGAATCAATATAATAAACAGGTTTTATACTAGTAACTGTATATTTTATAACACTTTCTATATTGTTTGCTGCATCAGGAAATATATTATATTTCCTTTTTAGAAACTTTAAATAGCCTAATATATTAAGAAGATATTGCTTCGCTGATTCAACATCGCCAAAATAAATTAACAGATTAATATTGTCTATTATTGGAATTGAATGAATATCTAGTAATGGTCTTGATAGAACATTTATATTCTGCAAGGTATTGTTTATTCTATCACTATAGCCTTTATACTGGTCTTTTTGAATTTTATCTCTGAAAGAGATAATAAAACTATTTAGTAATACATTAAAATCATAACTTCTAATAGTATATCCTATTTGTTCATATCTACCTCCATTTTCATAGTGTAGACCATCTTTAAACTCTAATAGATTTAAATTCCTTAGCAAAAATTCTTCAATAGTAGAATTAAAAAAGATATAAAATTGATTGAATAATGATAAAGCTTCTTTATTGATATCTAATTTGTTTTTTAAAATCCAATACCAATATTTTAGTATTAAATGAGTTAAGTATTTTTTTGCAATTGATAAATTATTGTAGTTTTTTGATTCTGTGTAAATTATATATGCTATTAAGTTAACGGATTGAAAAATAAGTTTTTGTGAGCGACTTAATTTACCTTTTGTTTTAGAAAATGAATTTTTAAAAAGTAGATTATTCAATAGTGAATCAAA
The DNA here is from genome assembly GCF_002530675.1 of Flavobacterium columnare NBRC 100251 = ATCC 23463. GTDB lineage: Bacteria > Bacteroidota > Bacteroidia > Flavobacteriales > Flavobacteriaceae > Flavobacterium > Flavobacterium columnare. The sequence goes on along the minus strand of NZ_PCMX01000062.1, from coordinate 1,410 downwards.
ATCATTCGAAACATTTTCACCTACATTTAGATTTACTAAAACTCTATTGAAAAGCCTAATATTTTCATCATCTATTAATAAATATTTACTAAAAATTTCATTGGATAATAATTCAGATAATTTATAGATATTCCATTCTTCAAATTCAATACCTTTTTCAATAAATTCTTTCTGTGAAAAACCATTAAGTGATGTTCTGATTTTTTCACTTACCATACCATTAAATACCAAAACAACTTTAATTGGTAACTCATCAAAGCCCTTATAAGTAGTTTTAAAATCTGCATCGACCGTCATTCTTAGAGTATCTCGTACTCCATTATCTGGCATATTCCATTTTTGAGAGTCAATATCACCAGCTTTTAACTCAAAATAAAAGCGTTTCTTTATACCATCTATAGGATCAATTTTTACTGCAACAATATCTTTACCATATTGTGAAAATCCTTTATATTCTTTAGGAGTAGAAAGTATTTCATATTCCAAAGTTTGAAGAAGAATAGTAAAAATTACATCTAATTCATTATCTTCTTTTAAAGATTCTAAATACTCTTTTATTATTGTTGGTTTAATATTCATTATTTATTAAATCTTTCAAGTTGATATTCATGTAACTCAGGATTTTTATAGACTCTTGTATCAATATACATTTGGGATTCAACTTTACCTAAAGGCATTACATTATTTTCATGTTCAAACTTCCAACTATTCCCTCTAATGATTGAAGTACTTTTGAATAAACTAGATAGCCCGGAAGGATTATTTCTAACGCTTTCCATCATTTTTGCTCTATTTTCGTTTTCTAAATTATAATATAAATCCATTAACGATTTTTCATTGTAATAAGGATTTATGTCGTTATTCTTATGTTTTAATTCTTTAATCTCTTTATATAGTTCAAGTGATTGTTTTATAGGTTTCATGAACGCTGTTTTATTTCTTGATTTCGGTATTAAGTTTTCTAACCATTCAATTAATGTTTCGTTATAACATTCATAAACAAGAATGCTTAACTGCATTTGAAGGTTTTCAATCACTTTGGGGAATTTAGAATCTTTTAATTTGATTAATATTGGTAATAGTTTGTCAAATGAATGTGGGAAATTGCAAATCATTGCTATTGCTAAAACTTGTTCTTGTTCAGTATTAAGTTTTAATAAATCAATTTGCATTGGTGTTTCTCTACCAGTCATAATTATTTCAATAAGTAATAAACCTGTTTTTTGTTTGGTAGATATTAATGATAAAATAAATTCTTCGGTTTTCTCTCTTGAGGTTGACCAAAAATGTGATAAAGGTTCTTCAAAAAGACTTATAAAGTTTCTATGCCAACCATTATTATAAATTACCCCAATTAGATGAAATAAATATTTAGGCTCTTTAAAATTATAAAAGAAAGAACCTATTGCT
>NZ_PCMX01000061.1 GCF_002530675.1 Flavobacterium columnare NBRC 100251 = ATCC 23463 | reverse complement strand
CGGCTTTTGACGACGGTAAAGAAGAAGGAAAGATTCAAGGAAAAATTGAAACTGCTAAATCTTTAAAAAAACTAGGCATTTCAATAGAAATAATCATGCAATCAACAGGATTAACCCAAGAAGAAATAAACAAATTATAAAAAACAGTGCTCCTGCCTTTTTTGTAAATTTGATCCATCAAACCATTTGGAATCATGAAGGCTAAATACATCAATCCGTTTACCGACTTTGGATTTAAAAAAATATTTGGGGAAGAAGCCATTAGAATTTTTTAGGATTTCGCGTTTACAAGAAATACCGTTTTACGAAACCATCAAAGGTTTGAGTACAACAAGTTTTTGAAAATATTTCATTTTTACAGTAAATTGATGTTTGCGTTTTGCAAGAATTTTTACCTTTAACAAAAAATAATCAGTTCCTAAGTTTCTAAAGTTGTAAACCGTCACAAACAGAATACAAAAGCAAATTAATAAAACATCTATTTCAATTATTATTTATGGGATTTTTTGATATTTTCTTTAAGAAAAAACAAGCTGTAACTAATTTAAAAAACTCAAAAAAAACTCAAGACGTTCAACTAAACAAAGAAAATACGTTCGTTTCTACAGTTGATCATTTAAAACATAAGATCATTCGATCTTTAACAAACGAACAAAGAGAACGCATTCATAAATCGACTATTTTGCTTCAAGCGGGACAACTTTATATGCACTATTGGACAGACCATTTAGTTTGTAAAAACCCGAATGATCCCGAATGGCAAAATAAAGTTATGTTCTTTTGGAAAGCAGAAGAGCCTTTTCCTAAAAAATCTTTACCCCCTATTTTTGAAACTTTTAAAACCAAACATTTTCTCTTTGTTGGAGATACGTCTAAAATTTCATTACAAATAGGGCAAGCCATCCCTTGGTTTGGAATGCCTGGCCTTGGTCAGAAACATTCCTGTGAGATGAATGGACAAAAAATAACAATTCCTGAATTAAACAAAATTGGTTTGGTTGAATACATAGAACCCGTTGAACTAAAAGATGACAATCTAGATATATTATCCGACAAAGACAATTACTTTTTTTTAATTGATGAAAGGATTACTCCATTTCAAAACGGTAATTTTCTTCTAAATGGCATTCCAATCCCTATAGATGTGGCATATAGTATTGGAGGTATTCACATCATCAAAAAAATAGAATTGGAAGAATCTAAAAGTAAATAGGAATTTCAAATTAACGTTTTATCAGGTCCAAGAATAATAGATTAGTTATTATTCATTAATCAAACTAAACTGGTTTTTTCTAAAATCCAAGAGCAAAAATCATAAATATGATAGCAATTATTATCTTTGCACTATGGGAAGAAAAAAAGACAAACAAGTCGTATTCGAAAACGTAAAAGTCCTTGATGCAGGAGCAAAAGGCGTATGTGTGGCAAAAGCCCCAGAAGGTCAGGTCATTTTTTTAAGTAATGTAGTACCTGGTGATGTAGTAGATATTCAAACCTTCAAAAAGCGAAAATCGTATTATGAAGGTAAAGCTTTCAAATTTCATTCGTATTCAGAGCATCGTGTAGATCCCGTATGCGAACATTCTGGTGTATGTGGTGGTTGCAAATGGCAAAACATGAATTACAACCAGCAGTTATTTTACAAACACCAAGAGGTAGAAAATAACTTAAAACGCATTGGAAAAATAGAATTACCAATATTCGAACCTATTTTGGGCTCTGAAAAACAGTTTTTCTATCGTAATAAAATGGAGTTTGGCTTTTCCTCTAGTCGCTGGATGACCCCTGAAGAAATTAACAGTGGCGAAGAACTAGATAATAAAAATGCGGTAGGATTCCATATTCCAAAAATGTGGGATAAAATTCTTGATATCAACAAATGTCATTTACAACAAGATCCTTCTAATGATATTCGTAATGAAATAAGGCATTTTGCCAACGAAAATAATTTATCCTTCTTTAATCCAAGGGAGCATAGTGGTTTGTTACGCACCCTTATGATTCGTACAGCTTCTACGGGAGAAATCATGGTAGTGATTCAATTTTTTGATCATAACCAAAAGCAAATAGAATTGATTATGAATTTTTTAGCCGAACGTTTTCCTGAAATTACTTCGCTGCAGTATGTAATCAACCAAAAAGCAAATGATACTTTGTACGACCAAGACATTATTTTATTTAAAGGTCGAGATTATATCTTAGAAGAAATGGAAGGCTTACAGTTTAGTATTAATGCGAAGTCTTTCTATCAAACCAATTCAGAACAAGCGTATGAATTATATTCTATTACGAGGGATTTTGCAGGATTAACAGGCAATGAATTAGTATATGATTTATACACTGGAACAGGAACAATTGCTCAATTTGTTTCTAAAAAAGCAAAAAAGGTAGTTGGTGTCGAAGCAGTTCCGGAAGCTATTTCCGATGCAAAAGTAAACGCTAAACGCAATAATATTAACAATTGTGAGTTTTTTGTAGGTGATATGAAAAACGTATTTAACGACGAGTTTATTGCCACACATGGACATCCAGATATCATTATTACAGACCCCCCTCGTGATGGTATGCACGCAGATGTGGTCGAACAAATCTTAAGAATTGCCCCTAAAAAAGTAGTGTATGTAAGTTGTAACTCTGCTACACAAGCACGTGATTTAGCGTTAATGGACAAGATGTATAAAGTAACTCGTGTACGACCTGTGGATATGTTTCCACAAACCCATCACGTAGAAAATGTTGTACTTTTGGAAAAAAAGTAAATAGTAAAAGGTGATTAGTAGCTAATCACTTTTTACTTATCATTAATTACTCAAATAAATATGAAAAAAATACTTTTTGGATTATTCACCATTATATTCACTTTGCCTTTTTTGAATTGCGAACCCGATGATGTCTGTCCACAAGGAACTCCCACAACCCCTAGAATGATTGTACAATTCTTTGACAACAACAATCCAACTAATCTTAAAACCGTAACAGATCTGAAAGTTACTGCGGAAGGAATGTCTACTTCTTTAGATTTTACGGGTAGTAACAAGATAGAATTGCCTCTAAAAGTAAATGGAAATCAGGTACATTATACTTTTCAAATTAATTCAAAAAATAGTACTTTAGCTAAGGACGATCAAATTACCCTTAATTACTCACGTAACGATGTTTATATTTCAAGGGCTTGTGGATATAAAACTGAATTTACACTAAACACTCCTAATGGAGCTACCCTTACAACCCCTAAAAATTGGATACAAGAAGTAACCATTCAAAAAACATCTATAGTAAACGAAAATGAAACACATATCAAAATTTTCTTTTAGTCTGTTATTAACTGTCTTTGCACTAACTATTAGTAAAGCACAGGAAAAAACAAAAGATACTATCAAAAAAACAGAACGCTACGGGGTACGAATAGGCGCTGATTTATCTAAAATTACTCGTTCTGTTTTTGATAAAAATTACAAAGGGTTAGAATTAGTTGGTGATTATAGAGTAGGCAAAAGAATGTATATAGCTACCGAAATAGGTAATGAAAAAAAGACCACGGAAGATAAGCGTCTTAATTTCACAACGAAGGGTAGTTATTTAAAAGTCGGATTTGACTATAATTTTTATCAAAATTGGCTTGACATGGAAGACATGGTTCATTTAGGACTTCGTTATGGTTTTTCTTCTTTTAATCAAGAACTTACGAGTTACAAAATATATAATACTACGGGATATTTTCCGCAAGCAGATGCTGTAGTTGTTAATATGAACTATAAAGGTTTAACAGCACATTGGACTGAAGTGGTGGCAGGAGTAAAAGCTAAAATTTTTAATAATTTTTATGCGGGTTTCAGTTTACGAATTAATTATTTACTATCCGAAAAAAAACCAGAAAACTTCAATAATTTGTACATTCCTGGGTTTAACAAAACATTTGATGGAAAATTTGGAGCGGGATGGAATTATAGTATTACGTATTTTATTCCTTTATATAAAAAGAAAAAATAATTATAATTATTTTTTCTTTTTATAATAGTCTTTAAACTATTATAAAAAGAGGTTGTCTAAAAAGATATTCTAATGATGTTTTTTTTACCCAATGAAAAAAACGAAGTTAAACAGGAAAAGCAAATCACATAAGCAGATTATCTTTAGTTCCGATTTCCTATCGTTAGGTAACAAACGAAACATTTAGGCGTGTTTTTTGGACAACCTCCTTCATTCTTGATCTATTCTTTTACCAAATAAATACCATCTGGTCTTAATTCTATCATTTTTTGTCTGTAAAGAGTCCCTATGGCTTTCTTAAAAGTTTTTTTACTCATTTGTAAAATTGTTTTAATATCTTCTGGGCTACTATTGTCATGTAATTTTAGCATTCCTCTTCCAGCTTTTAATTCATCTAATATTTTTTGAGCAGAGACATCTATTCGTTCAAAACCCAATGGCTGTCTTGATACATCTATCTTACCATCTGGGCGAATATTTTTGATATACCCAATGATGCGATCTCCTGTTCTTAGATCTTCAAAAATTTGATCTTTATAAATTAATCCTTTGTGCTTTTCATTAATAATTACATTAATACCTGTATCTGAAATATGAGAAACAATCAGGTCGACTTCTTCTCCATTTTCAACACTTAGATTTTGATTACTCAAAAATTGATTTAACCTACTAGAACCCACCAAACGATTCGTTTGTTTGTCTAAATACATATATACAAGATACCTTTTTCCTTCTTCCATGGGTCTTGCCTGTTCTTTGAAGGGTACAAACAAATCTTTTTCTAGTCCCCAATCCATGAAAGCACCAAATTTATTCACATAATTAACTCTCAATAATGAAAATTCATTTAAAACGATATAGGGTTCTAAGGTAGTTGCTACAGGGCGTTCTTCATGGTCTAAGTAAACAAACACATCTATTTCTTCATCTATCTCATATTCTATAGGCACGTATTTGTTAGGCAATAACACGTCTTTATCACCGTCTGTTAGATACAATCCTATATTGGTATTTCGAGCTATTTTTAGAGTATTATATTTTCCTATTTCAATCATCAGTCAAAATTTAAAGTGGCAAAGATACAAATAAAAAATCCCGATAAAAATCGGGATTTTATAAACTTTATAAATTCTAATTAATTATAAGCACTCTCTTTTTGGAAATGAAGTGTTAATAAATAGTATACAACTGCGCGGTATTTATTACGGTTAGAACGTCCGTATTGTTCGATTACACTATCAATTGCAGCATCTAATTCTGGACTATCAGACAGTCCTAATTTTTTTATTAAAAAGTTATTTTTAACTGTATCTAATTCGGACTGTTGTGACCCCGAAACGGTTGCTGAATCTTGATTATAAATAGACGGTCCACACCCTATTACTACTTTTGTCAATAATTCCATATCAGGTGTTACTCCACATTTTTCTTGTAAATCCGCAGCGTATTTTTCAATCAGTTCATCTCTTTTACTCATATTTTTTCTAGTTATGTTATTGTATATCTATCAAATATATAAAATTATATCAAAACAAACAAGCTCTAAAACAAAAAAAACAATCATTTTAATTCCTTAAAATACTGTATAAGAATCTCATTATTGCGTTTTTCGGGGGTAAAAATTTCATATATAGCTGGTTTATTCAATAATGAAAACGTTTTCCAATCGGTTCGCAATTGATTTTCTTCTGTAGCCTTAAAATAATCAAATCCATACATTTTAGCTAAATATTCTGCTGTTAGACTATGTGAAGTTTCAAAAAAAGTATTGAATGTTTCGTTTTCTTGATGCCCTGGTAAAATTCTAAAGATCCCTCCTCCTCCATTATTTATAATAATAATTTTAAAATCGTTGGGTATATAATGATTCCATAACGCATTGCTATCATAAAAGAAGCTAATGTCTCCCGTTATAAAATAAGTTGTTTTTTTACTTGCCACAGCAGCACCAATAGCTGTTGTAGTACTTCCTTCTATCCCACTCGTCCCTCTATTACAATACACTGAAATACTGGGATCTATAGAAAATAATTGTGCGTATCGTATAGCTGAACTATTACTAATTTGTAATTGAATATTTTCAGGTAATAACTCCGTTATAATTTGAAAAACTTTTAGATCTGAAAAACTCAATTCTTTCAAATAAAGAGTATGCAATATTGCCCTTTGTGAACGAATGGCTAATACTTCTTTTTGAAAAGAACTTTCTTTATAAGATGTTAATTTTAGGAAATGTTCAAAAAAAACATTGGGTTTTACCTTAAAGTGCTTCTTAAGACATCCATACGTATCATAAGCTCTTAACTCATCTATATGCCAATGCGTATTGGGTTTGTATTTCCTAAAGAAAGTTTTTATGCGTTTTGAGACGATCATCCCTCCTAATGTCAACAATATTTCGGGTTTATAACGTTCAAACTCTTCTTCTGAAAAAGGTGTTATAATCGTATCTATATTGGTAATAAAATTTTCATGATGCACATTAGACGTAACCTCAGTCATAACAATAACTGAAGGATCGCGAGCTATTATGTCTAAATATTTTGTATCAATAGAATCCGAGTGATTTTCGCCTATTAATATTATTTTTTTTTGAGCTAGATTCCATTCTTCCGCAAAAATTTCTAGAGCATCTAATTGTTCATCCTTTTTTTGAAAATTAAACCATATAGGCTTGATAGTTGGTTCAGGAATTGTTTCATATAAAGGTTCTTCAAAAGGCGCATTTATATGAACAGGTCCTTTTTGGGAAATACTAAAAAAAAGGGCTTCTTGTATCAATCTATCATTTTCTGAAGAAGCATCTTCTTGTAGATTTGCGTTATATAGGATGTGATTAGCAAAAACATTCGCTTGTCTAATGGTTTGTCCGTCTCCTATATCTATTTTATCAATTGGCCGATCAGCCGAAATAACAACTAAAGGTATCTGACTATAAAATGCCTCTGAAATAGCGGGGTAATAGTTTAACAACGCTGATCCTGAAGTACAAATTAGCACTACTGGCTCCTGTAATTGTTGAGCTAAGCCTAATGCAAAAAAACCCGCACAACGTTCATCTACTATACTATAACAATTAAATTCAGTTTGATTAGAAAAGCCTATAGTCAAGGGTGCATTTCGCGAACCTGGGGAAATGACTATGTGTTTTAATCCTTTATTCTTACATATTTCAATTATGCTTTGTGCTAAAGGAATTCTTGGGTAAATAGCGGTAGGTTTCAATTTGTAATAAACTCATGTTTTAACGCAAAAGTATTAACTTATCGTCATATTTTGAGCATTTTCTTTTAAAATTAAAAATTTATAAATCATGTAATAGGCTAAAGCAGAAAAAACGACAATCCATTTGTGTAAAAAAATTGATTCATAGTAAAACATATTAAAGAAAAAGAGCGACATTTGAATTACTAAAAAAACTGTAGCTATAAGAAAAAATAGATTTTCTTTTTTCATTTGATTCACATAAGTAATAACCCCAACAGCACCTAAAAAAGCCGTAAGCAAAGAATTAAAAACCCAGTAAATATAATGCTCTTCTACTTGTTCAAAAACAAAATTAATCATATAGAGGTATAAAACGAATAATGGCACTAAAGCAACTCCTATGGCGGTTCTATCTTTTTTTTCAATAAACTCTAGTATTAAATAAATCAGTCCCATTTTGGAAACCAAAGAAAACAGGGTTGCCATTTTAAAAACCGCATCTCCTTCTATTGCAAATAAAGAAGAAGTAACCTGATATATTATTAAACATACTAAAAATTTCATATTGATTCTTAAAGAAGAAATTATATACAGTATGAAAAGCAAGGGAATGCTCATACAACGTAGGTATTCTTCTAATATATCTACTTGCAAAAAAGCCATAACCCCATACAAAATAAGGTCAAAAACAAATAGAAATTCAAAAAGTTGAGCAATTTTTTGTATTTTCATGATTTAAATTTATTAATTTTTTTTTAATTAAAGAGTAATATGTCCATCCAAATAAAAGAAGCTAAATTTGAAGATCTTCTTGAAATTCTTGAAATCATAAATTACGAAATTTTAAATAGTACTTCTATTTGGGAATATGATATCAGAACTTTAGAACAGCAACAAAAGATTTTTGAAGAAAAAAAAATAAATAATCAACCTTTTTTAATTGCGATAAAAGAAAATAAAATAGTAGGATTTGGGACGTATGGTTCATTTCGTTTTAAAATAGGGTACCAATTTACCGCAGAGCACTCAGTATATGTACATAAAGATTTTCACGGAAATGGAATTGGCTCACTTCTTTTAAAAGAACTCATTAAAATTGCAAAAAAAGAAAAAATTCATACTTTAATTGGTGTTATTGATTCTGAAAATTTAGGAAGTCTTGCCTTTCATAAAAAATTGGGATTTCAAGAAGTAGGACATATTAAAGAAACTGGGTTTAAATTTAACAAATGGCTGGACTCTATCTTTGTTCAAATTTTGTTATGAGTTAGCAACAATTGGCCACTTGTTTATTTACTATCCTATATTGAAAAAAAACTTTATCCGTGACCCAAACAATCAAGATTATTCTCATCAAAGCAATATTTGTATATCCGTTTTATAACAAATTCTCTTTCTAAATAAAAAGAGCCTAATACTCCATAAAATATTTGCCCTTTTTTCATGTTTACTTTTTTAACAAACAAATTTACAATTTTCATTCAAGAAAGAGCTCTTAACCCAAAACTATAATCTACGAAATAACTACCTTTGCAAAAAAACAAAGCAATGCAAAATACATATATAGGATACCATTTTGAGGTAGAACCTAAGGAGCTAGGCTCTGAAATTTTAATAGCAGAATTGGGAGAACTTCCATTTGACAGTTTTATTGAAACGGACAAAGGTTTTTCTGCTTATATTCCTAAAGAAAATTGGAATGAGGGTATTTTAGAAGATATTTATATATTACAAAATCCCGAGTTTAAAATTTCATACACTTTTGAAGAAATTGAACAACAAAATTGGAATGCAGAATGGGAAAAAAACTTTGATCCAATTGATGTTGATGGTTTATGTCATGTACGCGCGCCTTTTCATCCTAAAACAGATGCGCAATTTGACATTATAATAGAACCTAAAATGAGTTTTGGAACAGGACATCACGAAACCACCCACATGATGATCCAACATTTATTAGAATTAGACCTTAAAGACTTAAAAACACTTGATATGGGATGTGGAACTGCTATTTTAGCAATACTTGCTGAAATGAAAGGAGCACAACCTATAGACGCTATAGACATCGACAATTGGTGTTATTTAAATTCTATTGAAAATGCAACACGCAACAATTGCAAACATATAACGGTTTATGAAGGAGATGCTTCCTTATTAAACAATAAAAAATACGATTTAATTATTGCAAACATTAATAGAAATATACTCCTTAATGATATGCAAACTTATGTGAATTGTTTAAATCCTAATGGCATTATTTTATTCAGCGGTTTTTACGAACAAGACATTCCTTCTATTGATGCTTCATGTACAGAAAAAGGCTTAACTTTTGTTAAAAAAATTAGCCGTAATAACTGGGTATCATTAAAATATATAAATTCGTAAACTAATTTTCCTTTAATAAAAATTAATATCCATGAGTATTATTGAAAAAACACAAGAAGACGTTGCCGTTTTAGAAGAAGTTTCTATCAACCATGAAATAATTTTGTATAACGATGATGTAAACACGTTTGATCATGTAATAGAAACATTAATACGCGTTTGTAATCATGAGGAATTACAAGCAGAACAATGCGCTATTTTAGTACATTATACAGGTAAATGCGCTGTAAAAACAGGTTCTTTTAACGAATTACAACCATTATGCTTTGCTCTTCTTGATGCTGGATTAAGCGCAGAAATTATATAATTCTTAAATAAATCACTAAAAAAAAATTTATTTAAAAAAAAATAATTAGATTTACTAAAAGCAGATAGAATCCTTTTTAAAAAAATTTTCTGAATTTTTAAAATCTAATATTACAATGGAAACTTACGGCAAAATACTGATTATAGCAATGCCTGTTTTCTTATTCTTAATTATTATTGAGAAAATATATGGCTATTACAAAAAAGTAGATTACGCTCCTATGATGGATAGTATTTCTAGTTTAAGCTCTGGAATGACTAACGCTACTCGAGATGTCTTAGGCTTAAGTATGTCCATCATTACATACGAATTCATGGTTTCTAAAATAGCTTTTTTTCACATTAAAGAATCTATTTTTGCCTACATCATTGCATTTATTGCTATTGATTTTCAGGGATACTGGACACACCGTTTGGCACATCAGATCAATATTTTTTGGAACAAGCATGCTATTCATCACAGTAGCGAAGAATTTAACCTATCGTGTGCATTAAGGCAATCCGTTTCTGATTTTTTTAAATTATTTACTTTTTTATTATTACCTGCCGCTCTGTTAGGTGTTCCTTCTAAGGTTATTGCTATTACCCTACCCATCCAATTCTTCTTACAATTTTGGTACCACACACGATACATTAACAAACTAGGTTTTTTAGAAAAAATAATTGTAACCCCCTCTCATCATAGAGTTCATCATGCTATTAATCCAGAATATATGGATAAAAACCATGCGCAAATATTTATCTTTTGGGACAAACTTTTTGGTACTTTTCAAGAAGAATTAGCAGATATTCCACCCGTTTTTGGTATTACACGTCCTGCCGAAACTTGGAATCCTTTTAAGATTAACTTTCAGCACCTTTGGCTATTAATTAAAGATGCTTGGTATGCTGAAAAATTCATAGATAAATTAAAAATTTGGTTTATGCCTACTGGCTGGAGACCAGAAGGGTTTGACAAAAAATACCCAATTCCTAAAATTGAAGATGTATATAATTTTAAAAAATTTGGTACCAACCATTCTACATTATTAATACGTTGGTCATTTATTCAATTATTTTCAACCTTGTTATTAATATCTTACTTATTTGACAATATAGCTAGAATAGGCTTACCGTATATCTTTTATTATGGATCCTTCATTTTTGCAACAGTATATAGCTACACCGAATTAATGGATAAAAATAAGTTTGCACACATTTACGAAACTACCCGTTTCGTATTTGCTATTGTTATCATTTACCATTTAAATGGCTGGTTTCAAATAGACCAAATTATCCCTTATGGCACACATATAGTCTTCAGTTATTTTTTAATTGCTCTTTTTATGAGCTTTTATTTTGTAAAAATAGAATTTAAACAAAAAAATATTAATTCGCTTTAAACTAATTTTATGAGCCAGTATTTGAAATTTTTTATAGGCATTAGCGTGTTTTACCTACTCCTATTACTCGCTAAACAAGAAGCTATTGCTTGGTATTTCAAACCGCTATTACTTCCTTTACTAATTTTAGAAACTTATAGTTCTAGTAATTTCCGAACAAAAAAACACCTTCTTTTTGCTTTGTTTTTTTCTTGGATTGGCGATGTCGTCTTAATGTTTGCAGACAAAGCTGAGCTATATTTTATTTTAGGCTTAACCTCTTTTCTAATAAGCCATATTTTCTTTATCTTTTTATTTATAAAACAAGACCAAACCAAACCCAATTCTAACTTGTTTTGGATAGGATTTATATTTGTAACAATGTATTTATTAGGTATGCTAAATCTACTTTTCCCTAGTTTAGGAAATTTAAAAATACCTGTTGCATTATATGCCACAACCATTTCTATTATGTTGTTAATGGCTATTAAAGGTTATTTTAAGTGGTCTAAACCAAACAACCTAACCATACTGATAGGTGCTTTATTTTTTGTAAGCTCTGATAGTATATTAGCAATCAACAAATTTCATTCAGAACTACCCAAATCTGGTTTTTTGATCATGCTAACATATATCGTTGCTCAATTCCTTATAACTAAAGGAATTTTAGGTCTAAACAAAAATAAATAGCATTCTTTTTTTCTATTTAACCCAAATTACGCATTAGACTTCGTTGTGAAATTTGGGTTTAAATTTCATCAAATAAACAGATACAAAAATCAACTCAAAACTATGTATTAAAATTTATGATGAAGGTAAAAAGCTGAGATGATAAAAATCCCCGTTTTTTTCGTAGATGTAGTTTTTTCATTGAAGATAGAAAATGGTTGTTTTTTAGATTTAATGTTATTTTTTATCTGTAATAAATTTTCAATCCATAATCTGAACCTAAACTGTCATCCAAATAAAAATCTGTATATTATGTAATGCAAGCCTCTAAACAAGCTCCTTGAAAACAGGTTAAATCTTACATAAGGATGCGTTTAAATATACAGAAAAAATAGGTCCTGAAAGGCAATAAAGTATAAAATGATTTTTTTAAAGAGAGACTTGATATGGATTCAGAGAATTAAAGGAGAAGACCTCCAACATAAAGATAGATAGTTTCAACAATGAGGGGGTCTTAAAAAGTTGTCTTATTATCATTTCAACCAAAGGTAGAAAATAAAATCACATAGTACTTATAACTTTTTTGTCTTGTCTTTTAAGTAATAAACTAGATTTTATTTTAAGGTACTACTTTTTAGACACCCACAATGTTTTTAAAAATTATGTTTGATTAGAACATTTCTCTTCCTGCAAAGTGAAAAGCACCTTCAATAGCAGCATTTTCATCAGAATCTGAACCATGAACCGCATTTTCACCAATAGAAGTAGCATATTTTTTACGAATAGTTCCTTCTGCTGCTTCCACTGGGTTCGTAGCACCAATTAAAGTACGAAAATCTTCTACTGCGTTCTCTTTTTCTAAGATAGCTGCAACAATTGGCCCACGAGACATAAACTCTACTAATTCACCATAGAATGGTCTTTCAGCGTGTACAGCGTAAAATTTTTGCGCATCTGCAACTGTTAACTGAGTTAATTTCATAGATACAATTCTAAAACCACCTTCAGTAATCATGTTTAAAATTCCCCCAATGTGTCCTTTTTCAACAGCATCTGGTTTAATCATTGTAAAAGTTCTATTTCCTGCCATTTTTTATCTTTTTAAATTTGGTGCAAAAGTACAAACTTTAGTTTAAAAGTTTATTTTTTTAAGATTTATTTTCATCCGAAACCTTTTTAAAAAACTATTGTGTTAAATTCATTACTAAGCGGATTTAATTTTTCTAATAAACTAGCAATAAAATTTTCACCGTATTCAATATAAAACACACTGAAATTCAACTGGCGTTCCTGCAAACTTTCATTTGGAAATATCTCATTTTGCAAATCAATAATTCGTTTTAATTTATCGTCATGATTTCTTTTTTCAGCTTTTAAGAGGCGTTTTTCAAGATTTTCTAACCCTTTTATTTGTTTTGTTTCTTGGGCTTTTACTGCTTTTACAAATGTTTTATCCGTTTGGTTTGCAAGATCCAAAAGGCTCTCGAATTGTTTTTTTAAATGTTCTTTTTGTCTTGAAAAATCTATTCTAAATTCCGAAAACTGTCTTGTTTTCTGATTTACTAATTCAGTTTGTTTAAGAAACAAATCCGACCAGGTTAATTGTAATTTATCTGCTTTTTTAAATTGTTTTTCAGAAGCAATAACTACAGAATTTCGAAGCAACAAAATGGGAAACGTTACCTTAAAAGTTTCAAACATTGTTTTTAATTCTAACCAATAGGCTATTTCTCCTCCTCCTCCAATATAAGACAAATTTGGCAATATGGCCTCTTGATACAAAGGTCTTAAAATAACATTAGGACTGAATTTTTCAGGTGTTTTTTGAACTAACTCTAAAATTTCAGTTTCAGAAAAAACAAGTTTTGTATTATTTATTTTATAAACTCCATTTTCAAAAAGAATACGTTCGCGCGAATTATCTTCCATATAAAAAAGGTTGATTTCTCTAGGATTTACCTGAACATCGTAAGAAAAAGAAGAAAGTCTTTCTTTTACTTTTTTGTATGAAGTTTGTTGTATGAGTTCTTCTTTAATAACAGGAACAAAAAGTTGTTTTAGGGCATTATCATCTCCATCTAAAATTACTAACCCGTATTCTTTAAATAATTCATTAACTAAATAGCGTGTTGCATCTGCTAAATTATCATGTCCTAAATAGGCTTTTTCAAAAAGCAAAATAAGTCTCTTGGCATAGTCACTAATTCCTAAACTTTCTTTCATTTCTTGAAATACTTGATCCAATCCTTCTGTGGTCAATCTTCCTACGGGACCTTTAGAATTTCTATGCCAACTGATTTTTTTTTGATTGAATTTAAAGTGATTGATTTCCTCAAAATCGTGATCTTCCGTAGCCATCCAATAAACTGGTACAAAATGGTATGTTGGATATTTTATTTTTAATTCTTTACACAAATTTATAGCTGAAACTATTTTGTATATAAAGTATAAAGGCCCTGTAAATAAGTTTAGCTGATGCCCTGTAGTAATCGTAAATGTTTTGGATTCTTTTATCCTATGAATGTTATCCAAAGTAGCTTGACTGATATCAAATCCTTGGTTTTGTTTTAGAAGTGAATCAGCTAGTATTTCTCGATTTTTTACAGGATAGTTATTTGTTTTTTCTTCTATTTGATTCAAAAAATGCTCAACTTTAGGAAATCGGTTATAGTATGACTGTAATTCTTTTTCTTCATTTAAATAATCAACAATTAATGGCGTAAAATACCCTGAGTCCTGATAAGTTATACAATCTGTTAGCATCTCTTTTTTTTAGGTAAAAATAGCAAATAGATTGATTCCTTTTTTAGGTTTTAACATCTTCTTAAAAGAGGGGGCTGAATCTGTAATAAATTTCTAATGCGTAATCTGATATAAAGTTATTATTCAACGGTAGTTAATATTTCTTTTTATAATTGCCTTTTAGATATACAAATTAGTAGTTTATCCACAATACCCTTTGCAAACATCTCTTTAATACCTCTTATTTAGTCTCTCATAAAAGTAAAAAAGTAAATTATGATGGTATTATTCAGGATTTTTTCAAAAAGTATCTGTTATAGGCAATTTCACTTGTAATTTGTAAACTTTTTGATAAGCCTGTATCTTTGTTCTTTTTTAAAGATCGTTTCTAAACTAAAATCTTCTATACCCTCCTGTATATCAAGAGAAATGATTAAACAATCAATATTGGTGTCATCTTGAATTTTTAATTTTTCTCTCACTCTATTCAATCGAGCATAACCTACCACTTGCCTAATATCCTGATGGAAATATACTTCCTTGTACCGTAATTTATATTTAGTATCTATAATCATTTGACAATGGAGTTTTGAAACCAGAACATCTAAGCTATTACTATAAGTGTGGATAATTAATAATATATTTCTTACTTACAAAATGGATTAAGCTTTAATCTGTTTGAGTTCATTGTCTTTAATTTCGTTTGAAATACGTTCAAAGACGGGATGACAATAATTTATGATAGGTTGGATGCTGCTATATTTTTTCCAAAAAGATTTTGATTACTTTTCCCATAACTACTAACAAAGTATAACACTTTTTTTAAAAAAATCTGTTTTTAATGCCATCTTCGCGAAACAGCTAAGATTTCGCTACCTTCAGAACACAAAAAATGCCCTCCTATTGAACGGAACCATTGACATTTCATTCCCTTAGACCTTTGAGTTTTGGCTACCACCAAGATACCAAGCGAGTGGCTCTCTTTTGTAAAAAACTGCTAGAATGTAAATTGCCGTTTTTGCAACAAGGTCATTTCGGCAATCCTTTTTATTTAAGCTGATTTTAGGTTGGTATTACTTCTATTTTTATCTGCAATGCAGGAAACTTGCGGCGCTTCCACATACTACTCAAAAAGCCATAATCCCTCATTTTGATAAGATTTTAGGGAGTATATGCAAGGTAAAACATCTTATAAACTCCTCCAAAGAAAGTGTCATTTCTTTTTTAATTCCTTGTTCCTTTTAAAAAAGAATAAAAAAGAGGTTGTCCAAACATTTTTTTAGGACAACCTCTTTTTATTGGTTTACGCTGAATTTGCGATTTTGTAATGTCTTATGGAATAGTAAAAACCAAAGGAGTATACATTCTTTTTATATCTTAAAGGATTTATAAAAAATCCTTTGCAACTACTCTTTCACTATTTTTTTTAAAACTTTGTAGCCTGTTTTGTTTTGTCCAGAAAATAGATAGATTCCTTTTGGTAGTTCAGAGAGGTTCATAGTATCTGTGTTTTGCTCATTTCTAGAAACTAATTTACCCTCTGCGTTATAAATTGCAATATTTTCTAAATCTTCTGAAAAATACAATACCTCTTTTGCTGGATTAGGATATAGAACAAAGCTATTTTTTATATTTTCTGATGTAGAAAGAGTCTGTTCTATAATCTTAAAATTTTTCCAAATTGCAGCTGCTTGATATGCAGCAACTCTACCTTCAGGAATTTTTAGTTCTATATTATTTAAAACAAGCCCATTAAAAACATCCCCAGATACTGCAAGTGGATCTATCCAATTTACAGTAACAGCAGTTAAACCTCTGCAATTTTCGAAAGCTCTATTTCTAATAGAAGTAACAGAATTAGGAATGGTAAGGGTGGTTAAAGCTCTACAATCCTGAAAAGCTCCATATCTAATAGTAGTAACTGAATCAGGAATGTTAACAGTCCTTAAACCTCTACAATCCTTAAAAGAATACGTTCCAATAGAAGTAAGCGAATTAGGTATGGTAACAGTGGTTAAAGCAGTACAATTTTCAAAAGCACTTTCACCAATAGAAGTAACTGAATTGGAAAGGGTAAGGGTATTTAACCCTTCGCAATTTAGAAAAGCTTTATCGCCAATAGAAATAACGGAATTAGGAATGATAACAGATCTTAAATTAGTGCAATAATAAAAAGCTTTATTTCCTATAGAAGTAACCGAATTGGGAATAGTAACGGTAGTTAAACCAGCACAACCCGAAAAAACAGATTCCCCAATAGAAGTAATAGAACTAGGAATCGTAATAGTAGTTAAACTACGACAATTATCAAAAGCATTATTTCCGATAGAAGTAACGGAATTAGAAAGGGTAACACTAGCTAAACTACGGCAACGCTCAAAAGCACTACTTCCGATAGAAGTAACGGAATTCGGAATAATAACAGAAGTTAAACCTGTTTTATAAAAGGCATTGCTTCCTATGGAAGTAACCGAATCAGGAATGGTAATAGAGCTTAATTTAGAACATAAATAAAAAGCTCTACTTTCTATAGAAGTAACAGAATCAGGAATGGTAACAGTCGACAAATTAGAACACCCCGAAAAAAGAGCACTATTAATAGAGGTAACAGAATTAGGAATGGTAACAGCGGATAATCCTAAACATCCTGAAAAAGCCAAATTTCCAATAGAGGTAATGGAATTAGGAAGATTAACAGCGGTTAAGAGTTCGCAATTAATAAAAGTAGAAAAACCAATAGAGGTAACGGAATTAGGAATGGTAACAGAAGTTAAACCTTTGCAATTTTCAAAAGCCTCATCTCCGATAGAGGTAACCGAGTTAGGAATGCTAACAGAAGTTAAACCTGTACAATTCTGAAAAGCACCATATCGAATAGAGGTAACTGTATAAGTAACACCTGCATTATCTACAGTAGAAGGAATAGTAATAGCGCCGCTAATAGAGGTATTAGGTGTTCTTACACTTACATTCATACCCGATGTCACCTCGTAGGTTAAATTTCCTACTGCAAACTCCTGCGGAAAAATACTAACTGTAAATAATAGAGCTACTATTATATTCAATCTTTTTAAAATTTTTTCAATCTTCATCATAATATTTTTTTGCAAATTTAAGTATAACTTTTGTTCTTTCTACTAATAGTATACCGTTTTTTAAGGCTAAAGAGAGGGTAACATTCGATGTTTTTTCTTTGTTTAGGCTCTAGTTATCCTTTTTTATTTATATTTCCCTGTGATCTTTAGTGTGTGTTTTTGATGACTCTTCTTTTAAATATTTCTTATAATTCAATACCGTTTCACTCCGTTTTTTCTATCTAAAAAATCCAAATCTTCTATCTTTCTACAACATAATAATGAGAGCACTAATAATAGGTTATTCTAATCATTAAACATAAAAACAACTTCACAAATGGTTTTCTTATTCACTCTAATTATACCTCTTCGTGTATTTTTACCCCAGATTAGCATTATTTATTACAGATAAAACCTATATATCGAGAAAAAATTTCCGTCTTTTTTTCTCTTCTTTTCTTCATATTTTAGAAATTATCCCAATATTTTAGAAAAAAAATACAATCTCATAGATTCAAAACCTTAACAAAATGCTTTTTTAGATTTACCTTTGCAAAAAAACAATCCCTTGAAAACCATTTTACTTATAACTCCTCCTTTTACCCAACTGAATACACCGTACCCAGCTACTGCCTATATAAAAGGTTTTTTGAATACTAAATCTATTTCATCATTTCAAATAGATTTAGGCATTGAAGTTATTTTAAAATTATTTTCTAAAAAAGGGGTTGAAAAAATATTTGAAATAAAAAAAACAGAAATCAATCATTTAACCGAGAACGCTCAACGAATCTATTCTCTTAGAAATGATTATATAAAAACAATTGAAAGTGTTATTGCCTTTTTACAAGGAAAAAAACCGTCACTAGCACGCCAAATCTGTTCAGGAAATTTCTTACCCGAAGCCTCTCGTTTCCAACAATTAGACGACATGGATTGGGCTTTTGGTAATATGGGAATGCAAGATAAAGCAAAACATTTAGCCACTTTATATCTTGAAGATTTATCTGATTTTATTATAGAATGTGTTGATGAAAATTTTGGTTTTAGCCGCTACGCTGAACGATTAGGAAGAAGCGCTAATTCTTTTGATGAACTACATCATTGTTTAAAAGAAGAACTCACTCATATTGACTCTATTACGCTAGAAATCCTAGAAGAAAAAATTAAAAACACAGCACCAAAACTCATTTGTCTTTCCGTTCCTTTTCCAGGGAATTTATACAGTGCTTTTCGTTGTGCACAATTCATTAAAAAACATTATCCTGAAATAAAAACCGCTATGGGAGGAGGTTTCCCTAATACGGAACTCCGCGATTTAAAAGATAAAAGGGTTTTTGAATTCTTTGATTTCATTACTCTTGATGATGGTGAATTACCATTAGAATTACTATGCACCCATATCTATAATACGAGCTCTAAAGAAATACAACTAAAACGAACTTTTATTCTTGAAAATGATGAAGTTATTTTTAAAAATAATTGTACACAACCTGATTATAAACAAAGCGAGGTAGGTACTCCTGATTATTCTGACTTATTGCTTGATCAATATATATCAGTAATAGAAATAGCCAATCCTATGCACAGTTTATGGAGTGATGGTCGATGGAACAAACTTACTATGGCACATGGTTGTTATTGGGGAAAATGTACATTTTGCGATATTTCATTAGATTATATCAAAATTTACGAACCTATTCACGCCCGAATTATAGTAGATCGTATGGAAAAAATCATTCAGCAAACAGGAGAAAGTGGTTTTCATTTTGTAGATGAAGCAGCCCCTCCTGCCCTTATGCGAGAAGTGGCTTTAGAAATTTTAAGAAGAGATCTAGTGGTCACTTGGTGGACTAACATTCGTTTTGAAAAAAGTTTTTCGAGAGATCTGTGTTTGCTTCTAAAACTTTCAGGATGTATAGCCGTATCAGGCGGATTAGAAGTAGCCTCTGATCGCTTATTAGCTTTAATAAAAAAAGGAGTAACAGTAGAACAAGTAGCCCGGGTAACACGTAATTTTACAGAGGCAGGTATTATGGTACATGCCTATCTTATGTACGGATATCCAACCCAAACAATTCAAGAAACAATTGACAGTTTAGAAATGGTACGTCAACTTTTTGAGATGGGTGTATTACAAAGTGGTTTTTGGCATCAGTTTGCCATGACCGCGCATAGCCCCGTAGGAATGAATCCTGAAGATTTTGGTGTAATTCCAAAAATAAACGAGATTACTTTTGCTAACAATGATATTCAGTTTAGGGATAAAACAGGGATTAACCACGATCAGTTTAGTTTTGGTTTAAAAAAATCACTTTTTAATTATATGCATGGTTTATGCTTTGATTTCCCTTTGCAAGATTGGTTTGATTTTAAAATTCCTCGAACTAAAATTGCGCCCAATTTTATTGAAAACTGCCTAATAACTGAAGATCCGTTTAATTTTAAACCTAATCAAAAAGTTTATTACATAGCTCCTCTTCCTCAAATTAAATTTTTCACAAAAAGTAAAAAAGGAAGATCTTGGGAAATGGCAGAAATGCTTTTTGAAACAAAAACAAATCGCTTTTCAATTCATCTAGAAAAAGGACACGCCCTTTGGTTACTTCAAAAATTAACCAACTTAGATATAAGAAACCATATTCCTCAAAATTTAGGACAGATAAAAAATAGCTTTGAAGAAAAATTTGAAGATTTTGAAATATTTTGGTTTTCAAAATCATTAAATCTAGTAAAAGAAAATGGTTTAATCTGTTTATAGTATTATTT
>NZ_PCMX01000060.1:46272-75733 GCF_002530675.1 Flavobacterium columnare NBRC 100251 = ATCC 23463 | reverse complement strand
TTTTTATTAAGAATGATTTTAGCATCTATAAGTAATAAAGTTTATCAGATAGCTTTAATTATTCTAGTTAAGTTATGATGCCTAAGATAAAAAAAGGATTTAATAAATAATTACGGGAAATCCGCATAAATGTGAGGGATAATAAAAAATGTTAAGGTTTAACTAGCTGTTGGTTATATGCTTACGCTTTTATCCTTTTTCTAAAAGGATTACATTTTGTATGTTTTAAAAAATTTTAACACAAAAAGAATGAACGTTCATTCTTTTTGTGTATCTTTGTAGTTGTAAAATATAATAGGAATGAAAGCTCCATTGAAAGACAAAGAAAAAGCAATATTGGAAGCAACTTTAGAATTAGTGAATAATAATGGTTTTCACGCTTCTTCGATGTCAAAAATTGCACAAAAAGCAAATGTAGCACCAGCTACTATTTATATTTATTTTGAAAACAAACAAGATCTGGTAGATAAACTTTATCTTCATCTAAAAAACGAGATTAGTGACCATATCTTTAAAGATTATAATGAGGAAATGTCAGTAGAAGAGGGGTTTAAGATAATTTGGTATAGTATAGCGAATTATAAAAGAACTCATATAAAAGAAGCTCTTTTTCAATCGTTGTGCGACATTACACCCATGATTAACGAAGAAACGCGAAGTAAAGGTATTTCGTATTTGCAAAAATTTATGGATTTATGCAAACGAGGACAAGAAGAAGGAATCATTAAAGATTGTTCTCTGTATTTAATTTATGGATTTGCAATAAATCCATTATCCTTTTTAGTAGCTAAACACCAAATGGGGGAATTGTTTTTTAATGAAGAAGTGTTAGAAAACGCATATAAAATGTCTTGGTATAGCATAAAGAAATAAGATTGTTACGGCTTATATGTTAAAAAAATAATCAGAAATAATCTAGTTGAGTACAATAAAAAATAATACATTACATAAAAACAGAGAGAAAATGGATTTTTTAGAATTATTAAATAATCGTTATGCTTGTAAAGCAATGACGGGAGAAACGATTCCAAACGAAAAAATAGAAAACATTTTGGAGGCTATTCGATTGACTCCAACTTCTAGTGGATTACAACCTTTTGAAGTTTTTGTAATTACAAATCCAGATGTTAAAGCTGAAATTAGAAAAATAGCTTGGAATCAATCGCAAGTTACAGATTGTTCTCACTTATTAGTTTTTGCCGCTTGGGATACTTACACAGCAGAAAGAATAAATCACATGTTTGATTTAACTAATGAAATCAGAGGTATAAAAAATGAAGGTTGGGAAGCATATCGCCAAAAACTTTTATCCTTTTATCCAGACCAAGATCCAGAAGAAAACTATAATCATGCTGCAAAACAGACTTATATAGCTCTTATGTCAGCTATGACACAGGCCGAGTATGAAGGAATAGATAGTACACCTATGGAAGGTTTTGATCGTGATGAGTTGGATAAAATTCTTAATTTAAGAGAGAAAAATTTAAGAAGTACGCTCATTCTTCCTTTAGGATATAAAAACGCTCCTAATGATTGGTTAGTGAATCTTAAAAAGGTGCGTAAACCTATGAGTGAATTAGTAACATTAATAGATTAAATAAGAGATAAAAATGAAAACATTGTATTCTACAAAAGTAACCGCAACAGGAGGTAGAGAAGGTAGTGTGAAATCTGAAGATGGCGTTTTAGATTTTAAAGTAGAAATTCCAAAAGAATTAGGAGGAAAAGGAGGTGCCTTTACGAATCCAGAACAATTATTTGCGGCGGGTTATGCGGCATGTTTTGATAGTGCGTTAAATTTAGTTGCTCGTAACTCAAAAATAAAATTAGGAGGGACTAGTATAACAGCTGAAGTGGGAATTGGTTCTAATGAAAATGGAGGTTTTGATTTATGTGTGAATTTAGTTGCCCAAATAGATGGAGTAGAGAGAGAAATTGCAGAAGATTTATTAGCTAAAACACACCAAGTTTGTCCTTATTCTAATGCAACTAGAGGAAATATTCAGGTAGAAATATCATTAAAATAAATAATTTTGAGTAATTGTGTTTTTTAATTAGATTTTAATATTTATTAGTAAAGAGATCATTGGTTTAATAGGTATTGTAGCAAAAGATATTTTCTAATGAATAGAATAGAAAATTAAAAATAATTAGAAATATATATTATACGCCCTAAAAGTAATCGTCTATATTTATGTAGAGGTCATGCTTTTAGGGCATTTTTTTTGATTAAAGTTTCTTAAAATATAGGATTAGATGTTAAACTAGATTTTGTATTAAAAGTTTATTAGAGGTAGAAATGATTTAGAATTTAAAAAAGAATTTTATTTTTAGTATAAAGTCTAATGTGTAAACTGAATTTTAAAAGAAATTTGAGAGGGAGTTGAGGAAGAGGAAATAGTTTAAATGATATAGTTTTAATTTTTTTCTAGAGTAGAAAAGAAAAACTAGAGGTTAGTTTTTTTAAAACGACCTCTAGTTAAAATTTTATGGAAAAATAAGATTATTATAATTTATATGTAACACCAAAAGCTATAATGCGTTGTAAGAACCAAAAATGTTGACTTGCTCTATCCAACGAATCATAGGAAGTACGAATATCAGGCATATTGATATAGCCTCCTTTGAATTCTCCTTGTATAAAGAAATGTTTTAAAAAGGTTAAATTTAAACCTGCTTTAGCAGCTATACCATAACCCGCTAAATGAAATTCATCGTAACGTTCTTTATGAAAAAGTTTGGTATTTGTTTTAGGTAATAAAATACCCGCGCCGATTCCTTCCGTTAAATTTAGTTGTACTTTATCTGTATTAAGGGTAGGAGCAATATATTTAGTAAGATCATCAACTCGGCTGATTTCTGCATTAACATAATTAAGGCCATCAGTATGTTCAAATGTTAAAAAATCCTCTGTTAAATTTACTTGATTTGAACCAAGAGGCTGTCCTAATTCATTTTTATCTTCTCCATATACCCCTCTGTTAGGATAATTACCTGTGTAATTTACTACTTTATTTTGATACATAACATATTTCATGTGATCTAATCCTAATGAAATATTATAATGATCGTTAATAAAATATCCCAATCGAAAATTTGTTTGTGGGATGGTCATTCTAAGCGGATTGATATAATCTATATGCCAACCTTTAGGTTTGTCTTGAGCTGGTACATCATAAATGGTAAAATTGTAATCATTTCCTTTAAAAGTAATATCAGAATTACTGAAAGTTTCGCGATTTCCTCCCCAATAGACATAGAACTTACCTTTATTATGTGCAGTATAACGTTCTGAAACCGTTTCTTGAGCTAATGAAAAAAGCGAAATCAAAGAACTGAAAACGGATAAATAAATTGTTTTTTTCATTTTAAAATATATGATTCTTTGTGTTAAAAATTATAAACAAAGATAACTTACATTTTCAACGTTTTTTAGATATTTTTAGATTAAATTCTACTGGACAATAAAATTATAAATGAAAATGTGTTTTAAGGTTTGTTATTTAATCAATATTCTAAAATTGTTTATGAATAATCTTATATGTTATTAAATTTATAGAATTAATGATATTGCTACCCAATGTTTTTGTGAGTAAAATAATTCATTTTAATGAATTATTTTAAATTAGGAGGGTATGTTTTTTAGACTAATTGATATTAATTTTGTTAAAAACAGATTGTTTTCATTTGGTGTTTTTTGTGGATAAAAATTTAATTATTTCAGTTCTTCCAAAACGTTGTGCATATTCAAGGGTTCTTTTATTGGTTTCTTCATCACACTTCTCGTTATTTATTAAATATTTAGCAATATCATCTTCACTAGCAACGATAGCTCCCATTAAGGCTGTATTCCCTCTTTTATCTTTTATACATAAGTCAGCTCCTTTAGAAAGTAAAAATTCAACAGCTTTTTTTTGTCCATTGTATGCAGCAATCATTATTGCTGTGTAACCGTTTTCACCCTGATAATTAACGCTTATCCCTGTTTTAATAAATTCATCTAATATTTCTATATTAGAAGTCCTTGCGCCATAAAAAAATGATTTTTCAAGTTCTTGTTGCGCATTCATATTTTGAGAAAAAGAAACGAAAAAAGGGCTGATTAATAAGATTAATGTTAAAAAAATTTTAGTATACATAATTTTAATTTTAAAAGAATGCTATAAGTATCAGAAAGATTCAAAAATCCAATATTATAGCATTCTAGGAAGTTAAGGGAATTTATTTATTATAACTATCTTTAGATAAACCTAGAGCATTACCAACTCTTGTTCCGTATTCTTGATCCGCTTTATATAAAAAGCTAACCATAGTAGCTTGAACTTTTTTATCTTTGACTTTGCTTAAATTACTTGTCCAGTTTTTTATTAAGTTGTCTTTTTCTTGTTTAGAATAACTACGATACAGGATACCTGCTTGATAAAAATCTTTAGAATCTTTTATTTCTTCTCGTACCATATAACCGTCTAAAAGTCTTTTATCATCTGCTTTAAATTCTGTATATGTAGGATTATTATGACTAGGGAAGTAATTTGTATCGCCTGTTCTTTCTTCAAAATTCATTGCACCGTCTATATGGTAATTATTTACTTTTACTAAAGGTCTATTAGCGGGTAATAATTGATGATTTTTACCTAATCTGTACATTTGTGCATCAGCATAAGAAAAATTCCTACCTTGAAGCATTTTGTCAGGAGAAAAACCAATTCCAGGTACCACTCTAGAAGGAGCAAAAGCAGCACTTTCAGTGTATTGGAAGAAGTTTGCTGGTATACGATCTAAAACTAACGTACCTACTTTTATTTCTTCAACATTAAACCATTGTTTCGTGTCATCAAAAATATTAAAATCGTATTTGTTAATGTCTTTATTAGGTATTATTTGTACATATAAATCCCATTTAGGAAAATTTCCAGCAGCAATATTGTTGTATAAATCTCTAGTCATGTGACTAAAGTCTTTGCCTTGTACTTGAACTACTTCTTCTGCTGTTAAATTTTTAATTCCTTGTAATGATTTGAAATGAAATTTAACCCAAGAAATGTCTCCTTTATCATTAATAAATTTAAAAGTATTTACACCAAAACCATCCATTTCTCTATAAGATTTAGGAGTTCCATTATCAGACATTAACCATGTTAATGTTTGAGTAGCTTCTGGTGTTTTTGAAAAGTAATCAAAAATTCTATTTTCATCCTGAAGATCCGTGATAGGAGATGGTTTATTAGCGTGTGTGAAATCAGGAAATTTAATAGCGTCTCTTATAAAAAATGTAGGTATATGATTACCCACTAAATCCCAGTTGCCTTCTTCTGTATAGAATTTTACAGCAAATCCTCTTGGATCTCTTGCTGTTTCAGGAGAACCTTTCGAGTGAATAACGCTTGAGAAACGAACCAAAACAGGTGTTTTTTTATCTACCTCCGTAAAGATTTTAGCTTTGGTAAGATCGCTGATGTTTTTAGTTAAGATAAAATATCCCTGAGCGCCGGTTCCTCTTGGGTGCATAACACGTTCAGGAATTCTTTCTCTACTAAAATGTTGCAATTTTTCAATTAGGTGGACATCCTCTAATAATACGGGGCCATTTGGGCCTAAAGTTAAGGACTGTAAATCACCATTTACAGGAGCTCCTCCACTAGTTGTAAGAGGATTTTGGGCAAATGCGCTTATTGAGATAATAAGCGATGCACAGGTTACAAATGATTTTCTCATTACTATTTAAATATTTATATTAAATCTAAATCGGTTAAACTAATACCTAAAGCAGCCGCAACTCCTTTGCCATAATTAGGATCTGCCTTGTAGCAGTTATGAATATGGCGCTCTTGTATAAATCTTTCAGCTCCTCCTACAGAACGTGCTGTATTTTCAAACAATGTTTGTTGTTGTTCAGGAGTCATGATTCTAAACAAGTTACCTGGTTGGGAATAATAATCATTATCTTCATCTCTAAAATCCCAATGATCGGCAGCTCCTTCTAGTGCTAAAGCAGGTTCTCGATATTCTTTTTGTTCTTGCCATTTTCCATAGCTATTAGGTTCATAATGTACTGTTCCTCCGCCGTTACCGTCAATACGCATAGCACCGTCTTTGTGATGATTATGAAATGGACATCTTGGGGCGTTTACAGGGATTTGATAATGATTAACTCCTAATCTGTACCGTTGTGTATCTCCATAAGAAAACAATCTACCTTGTAACATTCTATCAGGAGAAAAGCCTATACCAGGTACAATATTTGCAGGGTTAAAAGCAGACTGTTCTACGTCTGCAAAATAGTTTTCTGGGTTTTTATTTAATTCTAATACTCCAACATCAATAAGAGGATAGTCACTATGAGGCCAAACTTTTGTTAAATCAAAAGGATTGATAGGATACGTTTTAGCATCTTCTTCAGGCATTATTTGAACCTTTAAGTACCATTTTGGATAATTTCCTTCTTTAATGCTGTTGTATAAGTCTCTTTGATGGCTTTCTCTATCTTTTCCTATTATTATTTCTGATTCTTGATCGGTTAAACATTCTATTCCTTGAGCTGTTTTAAAATGAAATTTCACCCAAAAACGCTCATTATGGGCATTTATAAAGCTAAATGTGTGGCTACCATACCCATTCATGTGGCGGTAACTTTTAGGAATACCACGCTCACTCATAGTCATGGTAATTTGATGTAAAGATTCGGGTAACAATGTCCAATAATCCCAATTATTATTAGCACTTCTAAGATTTGTTCCAGGATCTCTTTTTACGGCTTTGTTTAAATCTGGAAATTTATACGGATCGCGGATAAAAAATACAGGGGTATTGTTTCCAACTAAATCCCAATTACCTTCTTCAGTATAGAATTTTACCGCAAAACCACGAATATCCCTTTCCGCATCAGCTGCGCCACGTTCACCAGCAACTGTTGAAAATCGTAGAAATAGATCTGTTTTTTTACCAACTTCAGAAAATAGTTTTGCTTTGGTATATTTAGTTAGGTCATGCGTAACGGTAAAAGTTCCAAATGCAGCTGAACCTTTTGCGTGCATACGTCTTTCAGGAATTACCTCTCTATCAAAGTGAGCTAATTTTTCTAAAAACCAAATATCTTGTAAAAGCATTGGACCTCTTTTACCAGCAGTTAAAGAGTTTTGATTATCAGCTATAGGTCTACCTGATACTGATGTCATTTTGTTTTGTTGACTATTACTCATTTTTAATTGTTTTGATTATGTTCTTTTCAAATAATTAATATAAATGTTCTATCTTTAAGGAATGATATTTAAAAAATACAGCGTATTTGTTTAGTTGTTCTTTGGGCAAATCTAAAGTGATTTTGTTTATGTGATTTTGTTTTTCTATAAATAAAAACTATATCACTATTGTTTGATGTCAGTCAAAGCAAAGCCTTTTTTAAGCTATAAAGAATATTTATATTTGAATAGAAAATTAATGGGTTGAAGAGAATAAAAGGAAGAATTGGATTGCTAATTTTGCAACTAGAAAATTAATAAATTTAACACTTATATATTATGGCTTTAGTAGGAAAAAAATTTCCAAACATTACAGTAGATGCAATTTCAGAAATGGGTGATAACTTAAGAATCAATGTTCTTGAAGAAGCTACCAAAAACAATAAAAAAGTAGTGTTATTTTGGTATCCAAAAGATTTTACTTTCGTTTGTCCAACGGAATTACATGCTTTTCAAGCAGCTTTACCTGAATTTGAAAAAAGAAACACAATCGTAATAGGTGCTTCTTGTGATACAAATGAAGTACATTTTGCTTGGTTAAATACACCTAAAAATAATGGAGGTATTGAAGGTGTTACATATCCATTATTAGCTGATACTACTCGTAATTTGTCTAAAGCATTAGGTATTTTAGATGCAGAAGAAGTATATGATGAAGAATCTGATGATATTTTATTAGATGGTTCAAATGTAACTTTCCGTGCTACTTACTTAATTGATGAAACAGGTAAAATATTCCATGAAAGTGTAAATGATATGCCATTAGGAAGAAATGTAGCAGAATATTTACGTTTAGTAGATGCTTATACACACGTTCAAACGAAAGGAGAAGTTTGTCCTGCAAACTGGGAAGAAGGGAAAGAAGCTATGAATGCGGATAGATTAAGTACAGCTACTTATTTAAGCCAAAACTAATTAATTGTAATAACCAATAATACATCAATGGCACTGTTTTGTCAAGAATAGACATTGTCATTGATGTTCTAATTTTATAAATATGTTACTAGAATTAAACGAAGATATATTACAAAACGTAATTAACGAAAATGAAAAAGTAATCGTACAGTTTTCTGCATCATGGTGTGGTAATTGTAGAATTATGAAACCAAAGTTTAAAAAATTATCAACTGAAAATGAAGGTCTTACCTTTGTAATTGTAGATGCTGAAAATTCACCAGAATCTAGGAAGTTAGCAAATGTTTCTAATTTGCCTACATTTGCAACTTTTGTTAATGGAAAATTAGTAAAAGAAACGCAAACTAATAAAGCAGAAGTATTAAGTGAATTAGTTAGTGAAATTCTTTAAGAAAAAGAAATTATGAAATTACCTGTTATAAAACATTTAACTCAATTTATAGAAGAAAACGATAGTGATTATTTAGTAGAAACAATTGCTGTACTAGAAAATCTTACAGAGTTAGAGTCGTTAAAGGATGAAGAAATAGATGTAATTGGCGAATTAATTTCTAACCTTTATGGTGCTTTGGAAGTTCAAAAGCTAATTAAAGAAGGCAAAGAAAAGAAAGCAGCACTAAATGAGTTTATGAAACGCGTATTAGGATCTATTGATAAATAAAAAGGAAAGCCAGCAATTGCCGGCTTTTATATTTATCTGGATTGATCCTATATTTTTCGTTGTTTGTTAAGTATGTGCTTTTTAACCTCAAAAAATACGTAAAATAATTCAGTAGCAATTTCTATACTTTTTTCTTCGTATTTTAAATCCATTAGTTCTGTATCGTCAAATGATTTAGGATCTTCATATCTTATTGCTATTTTTTTATCTGCTCCTATAACAATAGGACATCCCTCATCTGCATTACTACAAGTCATAATAGCCGCAAAATTCGATTTAGGGTTAAATAAGTGATCATAAGTTTTTGAAAAACAAATGATCCCAGTCTTGTTTTTATCATATTTTACACTATAAATAGGATTTGATTCATTGCTTAATTGAATGATGGAAAAACCTTGTTCTTTAAGGGTTTCAACTACCTTATGGAAGAAAGCGGAAGCTTCCGTTCCTCCAGAATAGCAATAAACATTAGGTATCTCAAAATAATGAGCTAAAGTTTGAGCCCATATTTGTGAAAGAAGGCTTCTTCTGGAATTATGCGTGCAAATAAAATTAAGATTGATGTTTTCTTCTTGCTCTATCTTTTCTTTAATATATTCAATGAGGGGTTGAAGAATTAATTTTCGGTCGCTAGAAGTTGAAAACAGAGCTATTTTTTCAATATTTTTAGATAGATTTAAAAACATAAGCGTTTTTTTTAAAAGTACAAAATATAAAATTTTGGATTGTTCCAAATGGTGTTTCGTGCTCTATATCATGATTTTCTATAAGTTTAAAATCAGATTCAAAGGTTTCTTTTAATGTAGTGGCAGTATATTGTGTTATAGGAAGCCCGCTGCATTTTAAAGGGCCAGATGTTGCAAATGTACCAATAATAAGTGTTCCGTTTTCTTTTATGCCCTCAGTGGCTATTTTTTTATAAGTATTAATAAGAACAGGATCGGTTAAAAAATGAAAAGAAGCTCTATCATGCCAAACATCAAATTTTTCTTTGGGTATAAATTGGATGATATCACTAGTTATAAAATGAACTTTATCCGAATTTGCTTGTAATCTTTTTTGTATTCGTTCAATGGCTTTATCTGAAATGTCTAATAAATATAAATTGGTGTAACCTAGATCTAAAAGGGAATCTATTAAATAACTATCGCCACCTCCAACATCTATTATTTTAGCATTTTTAGGAAGGTTGAGTTTTTCAATAGATTGAATAGAAGTTTCAGGTTTTTTTTCGTACCAACTAACTTCGTTTTCTTTTTTTGTGGAAAAAACATTTTCCCAATGGGCTTTTTTATTCATAACCTAACAACAACCAGAATTGGGTGTACAAGAATTAACTATTTTACTTAAATTTTTTTTAATTTTTTCATTCGGAATTCCGCAATTATTCTGAGCAAGACAAGTTGTTTGAGTAGGTAAAAGCACGAAGTGTCCTTTTTGAAAATCTAATGTATATTTGCCAATAGTATTTTTGTCCTGATATTCTACTAATATTTCATAATCGTTACAAACAATATTTTTTTCTATCGCTTCAATTATTTTAATCGTTTTCTGACTGGTTAATCTATGCCAAGTATCTTCTGCATACCATAGTTGAAAAGTAAAATAATTTTCTTCTCTAAATGTATTTCCACAATCGGTGTATTTTTTGTTTAATACTCCCATTTCTGTAATATGGAAATGTTTTGGAATAAAAGTTCCGTTTTGGAATAAGATCTCAAAAGAATCAAGTCTTGATAAGTGCTGTTTAAATTCAGATAATTTCATAAGTTATGTGAAATTTATAGAGTAAAATATAGGATACTCTTTGGTTATAGACAATAGTTGGTGTTTCTTATATTTTCTAAGAGCGAAAAATAGTGTTCTACTTTTTCTAATGCTTCTTTATTTATGCAATAACAAATAGATTTTCCTTCTATATTACCTTTAATAAGACCTACTTGCTTTAGCTCCTTTAAATGTTGTGAAATAGTGGGTTGGGCTAGGGGTAGTTCTTCTACTATGTCATTACAAATACACGAATTTACTTTTATTAAATACTCTATGATAGCTAAACGGGCAGGATTTCCTAAAGCTTTAAATAAATTAGCTAATTCATTTTGTGAATTGCTGAAAAAGGCTGATTTTGAGGCTCCCATGTTTTTTTTATTTGTATATTGCAATATTACGATGTTAATTATAAATATTTACATTTTTATTAAGAAAAAATATTTGAAAAATATCCTTATTTTTGGAGCTTTAAAAAAAATAAAATTATGGGACAGATAACATTTAAAGGAAATACGATAAATACAGTTGGAGAATTGCCTGTAGTAGGATCAGTGGCAAAAGCGTTTGAATTAGTAGCAACGGATTTATCTGTAAAAACATTAGAAGATTTTAAAGGACAAAAACTGGTGTTAAATATTTTTCCTAGTATAGATACTGGAATTTGTGCGGCTTCTGTTCGAAAATTTAATGAAACAGCATCTACTTTAGAAAACACAAAAGTATTGTGTATTTCTAGAGATTTACCATTTGCACAAACTCGTTTTTGTGGAGCAGAAGGGTTAGATAACGTTATTAACCTTTCGGATTTTAAAACAGGTAGTTTTGGGGCTGATTATGGTTTGACTATAGTAGAAGGACCTTTGGCAGGTTTGCATTCACGTTGTGTAATTGTATTGGATGAAAACGGAGTTGTAAAATATACAGAGCAAGTAGCAGAAATTGCTCAAGAACCTAATTATGAATCTGCTTTAGCTTCTTTATAATGAAATTTGAAAAAGACGAAACCTTATTTACAGGTCGATTAAAGAGTATAGGATTTGCTGCTAAAGGAGCGTTTAAATTAATTACTACTGAACATAGCGTAATGGTTCAGTCTTCCTTGGCGGTTTTAATGTCATTAGCAGGATATTATTTTCAAATTACTCGTGAAGAGTGGATGTTTCAGATATTTGCCTTTGGATTGGTTTTAAGTATCGAAGGGTTGAATACAGCGGTTGAAAAATTAGCTGATTTTGTACATCCTGATTTTCATGAAAAAATTGGTTTTATAAAAGATATTGCAGCTGGAGCTGTTTTTTTTGCAGCTATGACAGCTTTTGCTATAGGAAGCTTTATCTATTTACCTAAAATATTGTAAGCTTAATTGTTGTAAATCGACCTATTTTTTAAAATTATAATGGCTAAATCAAAAAAGAAAGAAAATACATCTGCCGAAGTAGAATCTGAAATTGCACAAAAACGATTTTCATTAAATCGTCAGCAAAAAATTACATTTGGAATTCTACTGATATTGTTTTCTATTGCACTGGCAATTTCCTTTGTTTCTTATTTTGTCAATGGCAAATTAGATCAAAGTGAAATACATGAATTTGGTAATAGAGAATCACAGGTTCAAAATTGGTTAGGTAAATTCGGCGTATTTTTAGCTAATTCCTTTGTTTACCAAGGATTTGGTGTTGCAGCATTTTTGTTCGTTCGATTGTTGTTTTTAACAGGTTCGTATTTGATCCTAGATTTAGCTGTTTCTAAATTAAAAAAAACTTGGTTTTGGGATATTTTTGTAATACTAATTTTGTCTATTCTTTTTGGGTTTTTTAGTACCTCTCTTCCAGAATTAGGGGGAGTAGTTGGATTTGAAATGAATTCTTTTTTACAAGATTACCTAGGGAAAGCAGGTACTTTACTAACATTGCTTTTCGGAATTTTTATTTACCTTATTTTTAAAATAAAAATATCACCAGAAAAAATAAAAGCTGCTTTCGAAAAAACAAAATCGGAATTAAAAGAAGATTTTAAAAATCCATTGTCTAAAGAAAGTACAACGGCTTACAATTTAGAAGAGTTTGCTGTTCATGAGGAAGAAATACAACCCGTTTTAAAGAATAAGGAAAACGTTTTTACAGATCTCATAAGACCTATAGAAGAAGAGTGTGAAGACGAAGAGTTGGAAGGGATAGTGCTAAAAACCATTCCTTCTCAACAGGAAATTAATGATGATTTTTTGAAACCTATTAAAGGGAATTCTTCAGAATTAACCTTAGATGTTAATCCTATTACAAAACCATTAATTGAGTCAGAATCTACCTCAGATGAATTAGTAATTCAAAAAATAGAAGAAGAAGATATTATAGAAGAAAATTTAGCAGAGCGTTTAGTAGCTCATTTTGGTGAATTTGATCCAACTTTAGATCTTTCTAATTATAAATTTCCAACAATAGATTTGTTAAAAGAATACGGTTCCGGAGGAATAACAATTAATCAAGAAGAATTAGAAGAAAATAAAAACCGTATTGTAGAAACACTTCGAAACTATAAGATAGATATAGCTCAGATAAAAGCAACTGTTGGTCCTTCTGTAACTTTATACGAAATAGTGCCAGAAGCAGGGGTTCGTATTTCTAAAATAAAGAGTTTAGAAGATGATATAGCGCTTTCCTTAGCAGCGCTAGGTATACGTATTATAGCACCAATGCCAGGTAAAGGAACTATAGGTATTGAGGTACCTAATAAAAACCCAACTTTAGTTCCTATGAAAGGGGTAATAGCCTCAGCAAAATTTCAAGAAGCAGAAATGGAGCTACCAATAGCTTTAGGAAAAACAATTTCAAATGAAACATTTGTGGTTGATTTAGCTAAAATGCCTCACTTGTTAATGGCGGGAGCAACAGGGCAAGGAAAATCAGTTGGTTTAAATGCTGTACTTACTTCATTGTTATACAAAAAACATCCAGCCGAAGTTAAGTTTGTTCTGGTAGATCCTAAAAAAGTTGAGCTAACTCTTTTTAATAAGATAGAAAGGCATTATTTAGCAAAATTACCTGATACAGAAGATGCTATTATAACAGATAATTCAAAGGTAATTACCACCTTAAATTCATTGTGCGTAGAAATGGATAATCGTTATTCTTTATTAAAAGATGCGATGGTTCGTAATATAAAAGAATACAATGAAAAGTTTAAACAGCGTAAGTTAAATCCTGAACAAGGACATAGATTTTTACCTTATATTGTTCTTGTAGTCGATGAGTTTGCGGACTTAATTATGACGGCTGGTAAAGAAGTTGAAACGCCCATTGCTCGTTTAGCGCAATTAGCTCGTGCAATTGGTATTCATTTAATAATAGCTACGCAACGTCCTTCAGTAAATGTAATTACTGGGATTATAAAAGCCAATTTCCCTGCTCGTATTGCTTTTAGAGTAACATCTAAAATAGATTCTAGAACCATTTTAGATCAACAAGGAGCTGATCAACTAATAGGTAGAGGGGATTTATTATACACAAACGGAAATGATTTAGTGCGTGTACAATGTGCTTTTGTTGATACTCCAGAAGTAGAAAAAATAACAGAGTATATTGGCGCTCAAAAAGCCTATCCAAACGCTTATTTGCTCCCTGAATTTATTGGTGAAGAAGGAAGCGGTTCAAGTCTTGATATAGATATTTCAGAACGGGATTCTCTTTTTAGAGATGCAGCCGAGGTTATCGTTACAGCTCAACAAGGTTCAGCTTCTTTAATTCAACGAAAATTAAAATTAGGTTATAATCGTGCAGGTCGATTGATAGATCAGTTAGAAGCAGCAGGTATTGTAGGTCCTTTTGAAGGAAGTAAAGCCCGTACCGTAAATATACCTGATTTAGTGGCTCTAGAACATTTTTTAAATAATGAGAAAAACAATTAAAATAAATGAAAAAAATAATTGTATTGCTATTAGTTTTAACATCTTTTACTTTTCAAGCTCAGAATGATGCCAAAGCAAAGGCCTTGTTAGATAAAGTAGCAGCAAAAGTTAAGTCTTTTAAAACCATTCAAGTAGATTTTAAATATAATTTACAAAACGCAAAAGAAGGGATTAATCAAGATAATAAAGGGAATGTTACTTTGTCTGGTAATAAATATCTTTTGAATTTTCTTGGCGTTACTAAAATATGCGATGGTACCAAAGTATATACTATATCAAAAGAAGATGAGGAAGTTTCGATTTCAAAAGTTGGAAATGAAGAGGAAGCAGATACACCCGCTAAAATGTTAACCTTTTTCAATAAAGGGTTTAAATATAGTTGGGATATCAGTCAGACAATTAAAGGTAAAAAAATTCAATATATAAAATTAATACCAATAGGATCTAAAGACGATCGCAAACAAATTTTGGTAGGAGTTGATCTTTCTACTCAATTAGTCTATAATACAATTACGGTAAATAAAAACGGAACGAAAGTAACCTTAACAGTAAATTCTTTAAAAACAAATGATGCTTTACCCAAAAACTATTTTACTTTTGTAAAAACAAAATACCCAAATTATTACATCAATAACCTGGATTAATCTTACGAATGAAAATCCTAGACCGATATCTACTTAAGTCCTTCTTGATTACATTTACTTCAGTATTTGTAATCTTGTTTTTTATATTCATTTTGCAAACAGTTTGGTTATTTATATCTGAATTAGCAGGAAAAGACCTTGATTTTTTTATGATCATCAAGTTTTTGATTTTTGCAACCCCAAAACTAATGCCAATGGTAATTCCTTTGACGGTACTATTGGCCTCCATCATGACATTTGGAGATTTAGCAGAGCATTATGAATTTGCAGCTATGAAATCAGCAGGCGTTTCTTTCTTTAGAAGCTTAAAAATTTTGTTAGTATTTATTTTTGGCTTAAGCATCACTGCTTTCTTTTTTGCCAATAATATTATACCATATTCAGAATATAAATTTACCAATTTTAGGAGAAATTTAGCACAAGTAAAACCCGCATTAGCTATTGCTGAAGGACAGTTTTGTGATATAGGAGAATTTAATATAAAAGTTGAAAAAAAGACAGGAGAAAAAGGAGAAAAATTAAAAGGAGTTACCATACATAAAAAATCAAACACAGGAGAAGGAGCAAAAACAGTAATAAAATCAAAAGAAGGCCTTTTGTTATCTTCAGAGACTAGTGATTTGTTGCAGTTAGTATTAAAAGACGGTTATTACTATGAGGATGTTAGCCCTGTAAATTACGAACAACGTCAGAAATTACCCTTTGTAAAAGTTTTTTTTGAAAAATATACAATCAATATTGATTTATCTAAATTAAACACAAGTGAAGCATTAAAAGATGAATTAAAAAATTCAGATGCAATGCTAAAAATTAATGATTTAAAATATACAGCAGACTCTTTAAAAGCTAATTACAATAAAGAACTCATTGTACTTGCCGATAATACTTATCAACGTCTTGGAATTACTAATAATTACAATGTAGATACAGTAAAGATTAAGAATACAAAAAAGACAGATTTGTTAAGTATTCTTAAGGATAAACCATCTAAGATTAATGTTTTGAACGTTGCAGAAAGCGACTTAATAAGTTCTAAAAGTAATTTAGAAATGTATGAATTTGCCATGTTAGCTAAGGAAAAAGAAATTAATGGATATCTGAATGCTATTTTTGAAAAGTTTACTTTTAGTTATGCTTGTATACTCATGTTTTTTATAGGAGCCCCCTTAGGAGCTATTATCCGAAAAGGAGGATTAGGATTGCCAATTGTATTTGCTATGCTCATCTTTATTTCGTTTCATTTCATGAATACATTTAGTAAAAAAATGGCACAAGAATCTCAAATTCCTGTTTTTTTAGGAGCTTTTTTAGCATCTATAGTATTAACTCCTTTAGCAATTTATTTGACTAGGAAAGCAATAAATGATAATGGTGATGTTAATTTTGACTTTATCACAGAACCATTTAAGAATATATATACAAAACTAACACAACTCAAAAAAAACAAAAATGGAGACACAAACCATTAAATTAAATACCATTGAAGAAGCAATAGAAGATATCCGTCAAGGAAAAGTAATAATTGTAGTTGATGACGAGGATAGAGAAAACGAAGGAGATTTTCTAGCTGCCGCTGAAAAAATAACACCTGAAATGGTAAATTTTATGGCTACCTACGGAAGAGGACTTATTTGTGCACCACTTACAGAAACGCGTTGCAAAGAACTAGGATTAAATCCGATGGTAACGAATAATACCGATCACATGGAAACAGCTTTTACTGTTTCCGTTGATTTAAAAGGGCATGGTGTTACTACAGGAATATCAGCTTCTGATAGGGCTAAAACGATTCAAGCATTAGTTAATTCTGATACCAAACCTTTTGATTTGGCACGTCCAGGGCATATTTTTCCTTTAATAGCAAAAAAAGGAGGTGTTTTGCGTCGTACAGGGCATACAGAAGCAGCTATAGATTTTGCTCGTTTGGCAGGTTTAAAACCCGCTGGAGTTATTGTAGAAATCATGAATGAAGATGGTACAATGGCTAGATTGCCTCAACTAGTTGAAGTTGCTCAAAAATTTGATCTAAAATTAGTTTCCATAGAAGACTTAGTAGCTTATAGAATGCAGCATGACAGCTTGATTGTAAAAAAAGAAGATTTTGATATACAAACTCGATTTGGTGTTTTTCGTTTAAGAGCTTATGAACAAACTACAAATAAACAAATCCATATTGCTTTAACAAAAGGAAACTGGAATTCTGGTGAAGCCGTTTTAACAAGAATTAATTCATCTCAAGTAAATAATGACTTATTAGGAACTTTAACCAATAATGTTGATAAACAATTAGATGATATGTTTAGGGTTATTAACGAACAAGGAAAAGGAGCCGTTATTTTTATTAATCAGGACATGCAAACAATAAGTCTCTTAAATCGTATTACAGAATTAAAAGAATTACAACAACAAGGAGAAATGAAAGCACCTAAGATAGTAATAGATAGTAAGGATTATGGGATAGGGGCTCAAATTCTTCATGACATAGATATTACAAAAATCCGTCTAGTCTCTAATACAGAAGGAGGAAAACGTGTTGGAATGATAGGTTATGGATTGGAAATAGTAGAGTATGTAAATTATTAAAAAAAGCCTAATTTTTTAAAATAAAAATTTGGAGAAATAAAAAACTATCTTATATTTGCACTCGCGTTACGGAAGTAGTGCGGTAGATACTGGAGAAATGGCAGAGTGGTCGAATGCGGCAGTCTTGAAAACTGTTGACTGTAACAGGTCCGGGGGTTCGAATCCCTCTTTCTCCGCCAGTAGAAATACAAATTGAATTAAAAACCTTAAAATCATACGATTTTAAGGTTTTTTTCTTTTTATCACATATCAAATTATTCATTCATTAGTGAACCTAAAGGGATAAAATCGGTTACCCTAAACAATCCAAATTTTGGGTAACCGATTTTTATTTCAGACTAGTATTCACAAGGCTTTACAGCCAGTTCAACAACCAGTTTAAAAACTGTACATCTTGTGGAATAGTCATATTGAAGTTAAATTTAATAACAACTAAAAAGGTCACCACAATGAAAACAAAAGTATCAATTCTCTTTTATGCAAAGAAAGCGAAAGCAGCTGCAAATGGTTTAGTTCCTATCTACACTAGAATTACAATCAACGGAAAGCGTATCGAGTTAAGCACAAACCGATTTGTAGAAATATCGAAATGGTCCACAGAAGCAGGTAAAATGAAAGGTAGTTCAGAAGAAGCTCGTTCAATAAATAACCATCTTGATTTACTGAAAAGTCAAATAAGAGATGCTGAAATGGAATTAATCCATAAAAAAATAATTGTAACTACCGAAACAATTAAGAGCAAACTATTAGGAGTTGATGAAAGAGCAAGAATGCTCGTTCCCATCTTCCAAGACCATAACAATAAAATTAAAGAGCTTGTTGGAAAAGAATACGCTCCAGGAACATTAGAACGCTACACTACTTCACTCAAACATACTATAGAATTCATGCAATGGAAATACAATGTTTCAGATATTGATATTACAAAGATTGATCACGCTTTTATAACCGATTACGAATTCTGGCTAAGAAGCGTTAGAAACTGCGCTAATAATATAGCAGTTATACCATTTAAACTTAAAATATACTGGATTAAAAAGTAAAATTCTCGATCTGTTTTTTCATTTTAAAACAACTCGAACGGACGGTTGAGTATATAATTGAAATCATCGTTCGTTCGAGCGCGAAACGCATCGAGAACCAACACTAATTTTTGTTGCTTTTGTAGAGGTACTATTTTTAAAAAGAAAATTCAAAGTTTAAATGGTATTACAAAAGTAGAACGCCCAGACGGTTCCGCATTCAACTCTTTCCCATCCGGACATACAGCTACAGCATTTGCAGGAGCAGAATTCCTATGGCAAGAATACAAAGATGTTTCCATTTGGTATGGTATTTCGGGATACATTATAGCTACTGGTACAGGAGCATTTAGGATTTACAACGACAAACATTGGCTAACCGATGTAGTCGCTGGTGCTGGAATTGGAATTTTAAGCACAAAAGTTGCCTATTGGATAAATCCATGGATACAGGAAAAAATATTCAAATCCAAGGAAAAAAATAGTATGTCAGCTATGGCTCCTTTTTACAACGGCAAACAATTGGGTGTTGGTTTCATAAAAACGTTTTAAATTATTTCAATTTATATTCTATTTCTCAACTTTTATTCAAAAAAAATATTCAAAATTGAATTCGAAAATAAACTTGTTACTAACTAACCTTAATGAACAAATCAATTTTATTGATTTAGAAATTGACAACCCAATCAATAAATGCGAAAAAGCTATTGAAATAATTTTAATTTCTATAACAAATCTAGAAAAAGCTATTCAAAAAAATAATTTTAAATCTGTATCAGAGGAAATTGATTTCTTTAAAAACATTAAACCTCGATTTACTTCAAAATTAATTTATTACAATGCAATTTTTAAAATTGAAACAAAGAAACCACATGGTGGAGAACGCATTTTAAAGAAATATTTAAATAATGAATTGGATAAGCTAAAAAGATACTTTGACAATAATTTAGATTTTTATAAATATTATCGAACAGGAAGTAATTACCTTGACCACAAGTATTTTACAAGAGGGAAATTTGATATTAAATTAGCTTTAGACAGTTTTTATTTTGAGGTTGACCATAGTTTTTCTACATCTCATGATTTCAAAGTGGCTAAAATTATGGCACACGATTTAATACAAGTGTATTTAGAAGATAAACTACTAATGATGGAAAATAGAGAACCAAAAGAAAAATCACAAGGCAATCCCAAGGTAAAACAAACTTGGACAGGCTCTAAAGTCGCTT
This sequence comes from Flavobacterium columnare NBRC 100251 = ATCC 23463, assembly GCF_002530675.1. Taxonomy (GTDB): domain Bacteria; phylum Bacteroidota; class Bacteroidia; order Flavobacteriales; family Flavobacteriaceae; genus Flavobacterium; species Flavobacterium columnare. Next base: position 55,770 of record NZ_PCMX01000060.1, on the reverse strand, counting down.
TAATAGAGCTTTTATATGCTTTACATACCGAAGGTGTGTTCAATAATGGAGCATCAGATTTGAAAGATGTGGCTGAGTATTTTGAAAACATCTTCAATATCGATTTGGGTCAATACCATCGTGCTTTCCTTGAAATTAGAATGCGTAAATCAGACCAAACTAAATTCCTGAACTCACTTAAAGAAAAATTAGTGAAACGTATGGAAAATACAGACGACCTCCTATAACTTCAACAAATACAATACTTTGAATAAAAATCATTCACAACTTGTGATTGACTTGTGATTTAAAACTATTCAAATACTACAAATTTGTACCGTAACAATCTAAAACATCAGTTATGGCAGTACAAATTATTACAATCGAAGACTTAAACGAATTCCGTTCACTTCTTTTGAACGATTTAAAAGAAATCATTCAATCCAAACCGCAACAATCCAAACAGTGGCTCAAATCCAATGAAGTCCGTAAACTATTAAACATTTCTCCAGGTACTTTACAAAATCTCCGTATCAACGGAACATTGACCTATACCAAAATAGGCGGTATTATGTATTATGACAATTCAGATATTGATAAATTATTAAATGGAAACAAGGTAAACGCTTTGCTTACTCTGTTTAAATAATTAAAATCCAAATGAATTACATAAAACATCTCACTGGTTTCTTTGAGAAAGTAGCCATTGATAAAACGCTAAATCCAACACATGTAAGCTTGTACATTGCTTTATTCCAATTTTGGAACTGCAACCGCTTCAAAAATCCTATCAGTATCAATCGCGATGAGGTAATGCGAATAAGCAAAATCAGTTCTAAAGCCACTTATCATAAATGTCTGAAGAGCTTGCATAGTTTGGGTTACATCAATTACGAACCATCTTACAATCCATTCAAAGGAAGTCATGTTATTTTATTCAACTTTTCGGAAGATTTAAAACCGCTGCCAAAATCCGAAAGAAAACCAAAAAATGAACCACTTATTGAACTTGTTTCTGAACAAGCTTTGAACAAGTCTTGTACTAGTAGTGAAACAGGTACTGAACAAGCAGTAGTACCTTCTATAAACTATATAAACAATACAAACATTTTAAACGATAAAAACGTTTCAAACTTGGAAAAGCATTCAAAAAATTTTGAAGAAATAAATAATTCCGATTTAAAAAACGAAACTGAAGAAAAAGAAGAAAAGTTACAACCATCAATTGAAGAAGTCAAAACCTATTTCCAAGAAAATAACTTTCCAGAACAAGAAGCTCAAAAATTCTTCAATTACTTCAAAAGTGTCGGTTGGTTAGTCGGTGGCAAAACACCAATGATAGATTGGCAAGCAGCAGCACAAAATTGGATGATTAACGCACCTAAATTCATTTCAAATGCAGAACAACCCAACAGAGCAAAACGACTCAACACAACAACCGACAAAGACTATTCAGAGCCATTATAGCTATGATGAGGTTATCATTTGGTTAGAAAACAAAGGAATTGAACTATACGGCAATCATTTCAAAATCCTTGAAACCGATTATCCAATAGTTTACAAACTCATTGCCTATTTCCTAAAAGACGAACCAACATGTTTTCGATACGGTATAAACCTCAACAAGGGCATTTTATTAACCGGACCTATTGGCTGCGGAAAAACATCGTTGATGAATTTAATGAAATACCTAACAGCAACAGAACATAAGTTTTTCGTAAAACCGTGTCGAGATATCAGTTTTGAATTCATCCAGGACGGCTACCAAATAATCCACAAATACAGCAATGGCAAACTATACCAATCAGAACCAAGAACCTATTGCTTTGACGATTTAGGAACAGAAAACAACCTAAAATATTTTGGTAACGAATGCAATGTAATGGCAGAAATTCTATTAAGCCGATACGATTTATTCATTTCAAAAAAACTTCAAACCCACATCACCACAAACCTCTCAGCCACAGAAATAGAAACCCATTACGGCAATCGAGTTCGCTCCAGATTACGAGAGATGGTAAATCTAATTGCCTATGATAAATCAACATTAGATAAACGCTAACGTCAGTTCGAGTGTTCTAATAAAATTGCGACTAGCTATTTTATTAGAATGTATCGAGAACCTTTCAAAGATATAAATCCGCATAAATCCGCGTTGCAAAGCATCCGTTTCATCCGCGTTCCAACAACAAAAAACAACATGAAAACAATAACCAACTTTTGGAACTACTTCCAACAAAACAACTTCGTTTTCCTACTCCTAAACGAAATCTCAAAAGACGAACTAAAAATCCATTTCGAAAAACTAATCGAGATACTTCATCAATACAACAAAGACCTAGACCTCATCATCAAGAACAAAACAAACGGTGCAGAATTAATCATCACCGCAAACGGAAACCCTTACCTTTTCAAAGAAGTAGAATTACTAGTCCATCATGCACCAGTTGTAGAACGTTGGAAAATAACCGCATTCCTCCAACCCGAAACCAACCTAACCAAATACGAAAACGGTACAGACAAACCACTAGAATATTACGGTATCACATTACGCATAAGCGAAATGTATTTCATCCCATTAGAAAACCCAAACAAACCAACCAATTTAGGAATAAAAGTATTACTCAAAAACTACATCGTCCACAAAGACAACCCAAGACTTCGAGAAGTAGTTTACGTTCATATCGAACATCTAATAGGTGAAAAGTTCTTTGCCAATGATATCGCATTTATTGAGATTGGACAATTAGAAGGAGATAATGAAAACCAAATCGAATTATATAATCTAAAATCAAATATCGACATTGAAATGCGTAATTAAGTTTCGGCAATAAATCTCATTTACTGCCAAAACTTAACTAATATTTTGTTCGCAAAACACTACACAATCTGTAGTAAATCGCAAATGAAATATAGCAATTTCTGCAAAAATAAATTGACAACTCGGTTAATAAGTCAAATTACATCAAAACAAATCATTAGGGATTATTTTGTAATTTGCTAATTCTTAAACTTATTAAAAAATGATAAAAGTTTATTTAGATTGGAATGTAATGTCAGGAATGAAAAACAATCATTTCCAAGAACTAAATGATATAATTTTAAATAGGGAAAAGTTTTTGTTATTATATTCAACTTCTCATATTGGAGATATTTTTGCAAGTATAAAAAATCATAGTGAAGAAGAGCAAAGATTAATTAGAGAAGATTTAGATTATATTACATTTTTGACTGATAATTTATGTTTAGTAAATAATTCTAAAGAAGTTACTTTAAGCAATTATGAACCAGGTGAATTACTTGATGATAGGATTAGTGAAGCACCGATGTTTCAAAATTTTAGTCTCGATAGTTTATTTAGTTTCGTTGAAGAGAATGATCCAATGTTTGGATTAGTAAATTCCATGAAAAATATGATTTCTTCAATACCATTAGACATTGCATTTAAAGAAGCTTTTGAAAACCCTGAAAGTGCAGCAATGCTGAACAAAATGTTTCCAGGATTAAAAGAAGACCAAACAATGAATGGTTTCTTTAATAGTTTTGGTCAAATGTTTCACAATATGAATGAAACGGAAGACTACAAAGATTTAAGAAATATGGTTCAACAAATTGGAGTGAATAGTGGACATTTCAACGAAAATAAAAACCCTTTTGAAATTATTGATAATGCTTATAAGAAAACAGGAATAGAAAATTTTGATGTTGATCAATATTTTGATAAAACTAAAAATGCTCCAGAATGGTTTAACGATATTACTAATGAGTATGTTAAGTTAGATATGCATGGTTTTAAAGCTGACAAAGTAAAAGTCACTGACAAGGAAAAAAATACCTTTAAGAATACAACCGAAGATGCCTCTCACTCTGCATTTGCATCAAGATGCGAATTTTACATTACTAATGATGATAAAAATTATCACAAAGCAAAAGCAGTATTTCAAAAGCTAGGGATTTATACCATTGTTGTAAAGCCAAGTGAGTTCATTCAGTATTATAACTTATTTCTTAATGTAAAAAGTTTTGATGACCACTTTATAAGTATAAATGAAGAATTGAAAAGGATAGAAAATTTTCAAGAACAAAAATATGAAAGTGGAGAAAGTTTTGGTTGGGTAAATTTTACAAATCAGTATTTTTTTAATTTCTTCAATAAAATATTAATTCCAAATTCAAAGACAAATGATGCTTTGTTTATTTTGGGGAAAGAAAATCCTTCAAGAAGCTATATTATTAGTCAACGTGAAATTGAAGCAATGCTAAAGTTATTTGCAGATAAATTAGGTTCAGATATAAATGGAAAATCCTATTATGAAGAAGGTGAAATTAATAGTATTGATGATTGGTTAGGTCGAACTTGGGAAACCAATATTGGTCAAATTATAATTAAAAGATTAAATGGTTGGTTTCAAATGTATTTTTATCCAATTGAGAAAAATTAAATTAAATCGTAATTTCAAAAATGGAACACACAATAAAACTATTCTTAAAATTAGGCAGCGAGGAAAACATTCTTGATTTATTCGAGAATGGAACAATCTACATGAATACAATTGAATATTTTCGAAAAGTAGAAGATGAAGAATTGAGAGGCGATAAATACGAAGGAGTTTCAAGAGTAATTAATTCTTTGCCGGGCACTTTCAAAATAACAGGAATTGACAGAGAATTTAATTATATAAAAGTCCATTTAAAAGAAAGCTACAAAGAAGTTTTGGGCAATATTTATTCTTTATATGCAATATCTTCAAAAGGATTTCCAAATCCATTAGATTTTAAGTTTGATGAAAGAAATTTGCATTTTGGAACACATGGAGTAATGATTAAAGATTTACCTCTTTTTTTCAATAAAATAGAAAATGAACTAAAAAAGAATAATTTAAAATTCAGTCATGGTTTTGTAGAATACTACGATAAAGAAGAAGTTTGTAGAGAAATAACGCTGTTTGAAAAACCTCTCGAATTTGAATACCAAAAAGAATTCCGATTTTATGTAGAAAATGACAAAATAGAGCCAGTAAAAATTCAAATTGGTAGCATGAAAGATTATGCTGAAATTTTTAAGATTGAAGACCTTTTAGAATTGAAGTTAGAAATGAAAGAATCGTTTTTAAGTAACAAATAGTATTCTTACATTTGAAAAAACAAACTAAATAGTATATTAAATAATCACAAAATACACTTAAAAGTGTATTTTTGTTTGCAAACTAATAATAAAGTGAATATATTTGCTCTAGAAATATGGGATGATGAAGCTGCTAAATGCACTTTTTACACCGTAAAATATGATGATGTCGAGACAAATGAAACTGATTTATTCTTTGAAAAATATGATGCAATAGCAGAATATAAAGAAGCAAATCAAGAATTGTTGTCTTTTGTATTGTTATCAATTGGTAATGATCACGGAGCAATAGATGAATTATTCAATAGAGATGAAAACGAAGTTAAGGGATTACCTGTCCAAGGTAAAAGAACAATCGAAAATATTACTTACCACTTTCCAGAATTTCCATTAAGATTATACGCCTTAAAAATCACAAACAACATAGTTATACTTTTCAATGGAGGTATCAAAGATGGTCCAACAAATCAAACAAGTTCATTGCATTTAGAATGGAGAGCAGCATGTGAATTCGCAAAACGAATTAATGAAGCTTTACAAGATGGAACAATAATTGTAAATGAAAAACATAGAAAACTTACTAATTATGATGGTTCAGATGAAATCATCCTCTAAAAATCCAAAACAATGAGAAGCAAAGTAGCACAAAGAATTTTAGCAGAAACACCGGAAGAAACAAAAATCTTCGCGAGATTATATGCTGATATCGTGGTTCGAGTAAATCAGTTGTTAAAAGCAAAAGGATTTAGCCAAAAAGATTTAGCAGATAAGCTAGAAAAAAGACCTTCCGAAGTTAACAAATGGTTGGTAGGAGAACATAACTTTACGTTACGTTCTTTAGCCAAACTTGAAGCAGAACTTGGGGAACCTATTATTAATGTTCCACAAAGAAAGCCAATGGGAACAACTGGATATGTAACACTCTACAGAAACAATGCTATAAATACAGATGTAACATATACCAGCGCATGGAAAAAATCAAAATCAAACAATAAAACAGCATTAGCCAATGTCAGCTAATTTATTACAACCTGAAAAAATTGAAATTGTTGATTTTAAAATCATAAAAGGACAAATTAATAGTCCATTCGATTTTGAGGAAGAAAAAGTTCAAGGTCACAATTTCAATGTAAACTTTGAATTAGGCTTTAATATTCCAGATAAATTAATTAAAGCTGATTTTTCAGTAAATGTTGAAACCAAAAGTGAAAAACAAGATGGTGAAGAAGCAATTGGAGCGTTCAGTTTTGTCTATGTTTTTCATGTGGATAACATTGAAGAATTAACCAAATTAGAAGAAGACAATACAGTTACTATAAGTCCTGCTTTAGGAAATGCTTTAGCTGCAATTACATATTCAACCTCAAGAGGAATATTAATGACACGTTTTCAAGGTACAGCTTTAAGTAATTTTATATTGCCTGTTATCAATCCAAATAAGTTGATAGAATAATAATTGATTTTAAAATTAGATATATAGTTTGTCCCAAATTTTATAAATTTTTGGGACATTTTTTTACAATAAAACTGAAACCTATGGATATTAAATCAAAGCAATTAATAATTGACAGTCTATCAATTTTAAATGAAATTACAAATAAAATTAATTCTTATCAGGTCGTAAATATTGATTTAAATAGAGTAATATATTTTTTAACACAATTCGAAAATTCTCAACAAATTGAAATAATTATTCGATTATTAAGTAATTTACAATTTTTAGATAGTTCGAAGATTACACATTTGCTAAAAAAAGCTTATGAAAAAATAGAGCCTGAGTTATTAGAAAAACCTTTGATATCTTCTTTAGGAGGTATTCAAGACAGCAGTGCTGTAGTATGTTATCAATTATTAAAACAATTGTTTGATAGCGAAGAGAACACTTTAAATTCAATTGTAGACATCAATTCACTTGGAAAGTATATCGAAGAAAATGAAACTTCTGTAATTATATTGTTTGATGATAATATCACTTCTGGGACACAATTATATGACTTTTTTACTGAACTTATAAAAGGAAAAGATAAATCAGAATTTTTTAAAAACCCAATCACACCAAAACAATATGAAATAATAAAACAAATTCCAATTAGAATTTGTTATGCTATACAACTATCTGAAAAAAGCAATGAAATTATTGATAAAATTAGAAAGGATTTTTCCTTAGATATAAAAATCCATGTAGGTAAAGTTGATTATGATAATTATCTTGAATACGGATCAAATATCATGCATAGTGAGGAGGAAGAAAAATTTTCAAAAAAATTCATAAAAGAAATTTCAACATTTTTATACGAAGATAAAAAATGGTCTACTGAAACTGTATACAGCAGAGTATTAGGTTACGGCAACTTGGGTAAATTGACTGTTTTCTATTATAATGTTCCTAAATCATTAATTCCAATATTTTGGAAATTTGGATTTTATAAAAACAAACCATGGTTCCCACTATTTCCTGAAACACAAGAACAAAAGAAAATCATCAAGTCAGGTGAAAAACTTGATTTTATGAAATTGGAAGCTATCGAAAGTTGGGTGAACTCCTCAAGTAATAATCGAAAACCTAAAATAAATTTTGGTATATTAATTAATGAGGGAATAGTGCAATCAATTACATTACAAATACCTTCCAGAGACTATATTAGATACCAATTATTATCTTTAATTTTCCCGAAAAAGATTGAATATATAGAAAATAAAATAGATAATTCAAATAGATTAACTTTTGCCAATCTTTTAGGAAATATGTCGGAAAAACTAAAAGAAGAGTTAAGTTATGAAGATTATGAAAAATATAAGAAAAGTGTTGATAAATATAATGAGGATTTAGAAGATTTTTTCATTGAAGTTGAAGAATATATTTTTCGTTTTTCAAGCAATAAATCGATTAATCTAATTTTAAATAATAATGGCAATATAGCAGCAAGTAATCCAACTGTTAAACTTTATTATAATACCGGTCAGATCTTAATGAATGAATTCTTTGATTTAAAAAAACCTAAATTTTCATCTGAAGTTCCAAATATTAACGACTTTAGCACTTCGTCAAAATATGCTATTATAACATCTTCTTTGGAACCATTTCAAATTCCAAGTTTAAGTTTAATTAATTCCAAAGAACCATTTATTGAAGATACAGATTATGTGTATAAAATTGACAAAAGTCGTTTAGGTCATAATGATAATATTATTGAGGAAATTGAATTGACCAGAATGAACTTAGAAGAAATGAATTTTGAAATTCAGTATGAAATTAATTACGACGAAGAACCGGAAACATTAAGCGGTTTCATTAAAATTAATTATGAATATGTTGAAACAATTGGAGAAGAATTGAAGAAAAAAGTTGAAGATAAATTAAAAGACTTTAAGAAAATTTTGCAAAGATAGAATTAGTTATTATCTCATTCATCCGCACAAAAATTGCTCCTAGTCCAAGTATTCCTAGCATCAATTCTTTGTTTGCTTCATTTCACTAATTTCATTTCTAAATAACGGAACGTACTTTTTGTTTAGCGGTAAATTGACGTTTTTGGCTTTCAGTTGCCACTCCTTCCCAACGCTCAAAAAAAAATTACTGTCATGGTTTTTGGAACAAAAACGCGTTCGCAAAGCGACTCATGCCAGTAATTTTTTTCCCAAAGCTTCTTTACATAATGTGGCATTATAGTGCATAAAGACTATCCTGCTACTAATCAAAATCACGGATGCACTATAATAACATTATGTAAAAAAGCCGCTCACCCAACGCTCGTGCCAGTGGCTCTAGGACAACTTTTTTCTATGCTTCCTCGCACCAGCCTGCATAGAAAAAAACCGTCCTTCGCCACTGTCTTTAAGAACGTTTACCATTTCATCGGAAACTATTACGGTTATAATTGCTTTTAAGAACGTACACGTTAACTGTTTTTATCAACTTTGCGTTTAAATAGGTAGTATTTGCATTGCTTTTGTAAGTAATAAAATGGCTTTCAATTTCAGTTAATTTGCCTAGGGTAAAAGCCATTTTATTACCCACAAAACCAAAATTCCCAGTAAGAGTATCATTTTTTATTTGCCAGATAATCAGCAGTAATTGCTCCAGCGGAAAAGCTAATGCCATAACGTTTTTTTTAGATAATCTGCTGCATACTGAACACTGCGACTGCCAACTGAATTTCAGGCATCAGCTTTTCCACTAAAGCAATCAGAAACATCCCAAAAAGCAAATAAAAAATGATACCCTTACTTGCGCTACTGCCACATCGCACTCGGTAGTATAATGCATTGTTTTTTGAAGATACTTTCCATTTTCAAAACAAATATTTTTCTGATTTACAAATCCGGATTACAATAGACGAACAAGGCATCCTCAAAAAACAAACCAACTAAAGAGTATTGAATTTTAAAACAGG
>NZ_PCMX01000060.1:0-46249 GCF_002530675.1 Flavobacterium columnare NBRC 100251 = ATCC 23463 | reverse complement strand
CCTGTTTTAAAATTCAATACCCTTTAGAAGACGACCTGATTTCAATTCAAAATCTCGTAAACCATAACTTCATCCGATTCAACTCCGATTACATAACAACTATGATTGGAAATTTCAAAAAAAATAAATAAAAAAAGGAAGCAAAGATAAGTTCCAGGTATTCAAAAAAGCAAGTTCAAGCCCTTCGGGTTTCAGAAAAAATCTCCACCCAAACAGTTTCAAAACACATTTAACTTCTGATTAGACGCTTCCAAATTCAATCACGTATCGGGTAGTATTTTTTCTGAAAAACTTGCTTTTTTGAAACCTTCCACTTGGACGAATGGCTTTCTTTTTTTCTTTTTTTTCTTTTGAAAAATTTTGATGGGCGGAGCGTAGCGAGGCACATCTGCATTTCATAAGAAACACTGCAAAAAATTGAAAATTAATTTAATTTTTAAAGCCGATGTTATGCTAAAATTTATCATTAAAACCCACAAAAAAGGAGCTTTCTATACAAAACCGCATTTATTCCTACTTAACAAAGGGATGAACAGCGGAAAGCCACAAAAAGAGCCATTTACAAACAGTTTTGTTATAATTTTTGAAAACGAAGCTGATTTTGATACTATCAATTTAACTGCTTATGCACTTTGGAAAACAAAATTCTGGCATCAATTCCTTAGAGGTTCAGTAATTCCTTTTTTGAACCTACACGACATTAAAAAAGAATTTTCTATAAAAGTTAACCAAGAGATAAAAGACCACAAGGAGCACGTTAAAAACATCGAAACTTTAAAGCTTTTGGAACAAAGCGAAAAACGTTTCCATGAAAATCTAAATCTTATCAATGATATGCGAAGAGTAATTTTATACAGATATATAGGTAAATAAAAAAAAGCCAGGTCTCACGACTTGGCTTTCATTTTGTTTAACCCAAAGGTCACCACAACTAGGGCTAAACTTATTTTTTGTGCTTCTTATTTAGGCTTTTAAGCAATAACGAAATCGTAAAACTGACCACAGCTCCAACAGTCGCTAAGATAACCGTTTTGGCAATATCATCAGATGAAAGATTGGGTACAATACTTAAAAATGTGCCTCCAGCAGTTCCCATCAATGTTCTATTGTCCATTTCCGTTTTTGTCCTCCTGAGCTTGTCGAAGGATGTTGTCCTCAGTTGTAGTAAGCTGACTTGCAGCTGACAAAACTCCTCCAGCTACTGCAACATAACCACCTACAGTAGTTACAATGGCAGGCAAAGCAATTGGAGCAGCTAAAATAGTTCCACCAACGGCAGCCAATGTCAACCCAACAGTTCGAAGCACTTTGAAAAACTTTGGCGTGGGAGCTTTTGCTCTATTAATGATTTTTTTCATAATTACGTTTTTTGTCATCCTGTAAAGGATCTATTGGATAATTAATTCAACACTTTCTTTATTGTCCAAAGCTTTGTAAACAAAGTCTTTTAGCTTCGTAAAAGCTTTTCTCGATAGCATACCTAAACCAGGTCCAGAAAGTTTAGTAACAGGAGCAATACAACCTTGCAATTCCTTTTGAGCATTATTGGCAGGATGAAATAGAATAAACTTTCTATTCGGCACATCCACCAATTCTAAATGCCATTTGTATTTTGCACTATATCGCTTTCTAATAAAATATTTCCCTTCCGGAACACAGGAAACCTTCGTTTCGTTCATCTTCCATGGCAATTCAATTGTATTACAAATCAATTTGCCTTCGCATTCGAGTTTACCATTCGTTCCTTCAGGGAAATAAGTTCTAGTTAAAAATAAAACCATTTTTTAACCTTTTTTGTCAGACTGAGCTTGTCGAAGTCCATTACACACCGCTATCAACTTTCGCAATCGATAATGGGTTAAAAGCACCATTTTTCAATGGATACATTTGCCCATTAATCTCTTGGTAGAACTCAACACCTAAAGCCAAAAATAATGGCTTAGTTGAGTTAGCAGTAACCGCATTCACTTGATTAATTGGAGCAGTAGCAGTTCCATCCCAAGCCAAAATTGCTGTTTCAGAAGTAGCAACCACATACGTTTCAACTTCAAAATCAATTTCAGCTCCTCCAGAAATGATTTTGTAGTGAGTAGTTCCACTTGGAGCAGCAATCATATTCGCAGGAATAAATGATGCCAAATCCACAGTAATTTCACCAGCCACACGGTCAATAGTTGCCACAAACGGAGCAAATAAAGTAGTTCCAAGCTTACCACGAATATTAAATTCAAAACCAAATAACAATTCAGCTTCTCCATCAATAACGTTACGCAAACCTCTATCACTAGTTGTATCTGCTTGGATAACTTTAACCATTGCTTGTGTCAAACGACTTACCATTCTACCATCAGCAGAATTTAAAAGCAACGGTCGTAAAGCTGTTCTAAGTATTTTTCCTGCTTTTCCAGCTCTACCAAACTCCGAACCATTCTCACGAGTTCTTTGAAACGCAGGATCACTCGCAATTCTGCTCGCATCAATTCCACCTTTTTCTCTTGCCAAGTGTCCATCTTGCGTTTTGTAAAAAGTAATATCTCCGATAGTACCTTTCAATTTAATTATGCCTTTCTGTCTAGCCATAACTTCAAAATTTTGTTAAACATTCATCTAAAATCTCCTTCATTCTTTCAATCAGTTGCAACCATATTTTGAATGATTAAAGCAAAGTTTACAAAGCATTTCATTAAAAAAAAAGTCACAAGTGTACCATATGTCCAAAATCGACACAAGTGTCTTAAACGAACATAAATACACAATAAATAAGTATGGAAAATTATAACTAAATTGCAAAAGATTTTCTGCACGTCAGAAGTATAGCATAGCTATATCAAAGGTATGGATAAAGTATGAAATTGAATAGTCAGAGGGTTTGCATCTATCCGAAGGACATACAACGAATAACAGGCAAGAGTTATCGCCAAAGTACTAGATTGATGCAAAAGATAAAAAAAGACCTCAATAAGCTCGGAAATGAGTTTCTAACGATTGAAGAGTTCTGTACATATAGTGGCATAAAATATGAACAAGTAACTCACTTGATTTTTGGTTGAAATTGAATAAATATAAAAACAAGTTTTAATCAAGATGTAGACAATCAAATACTTGAATAACTTGTTCAATTTTTAGTAATGTTTATTGAATTTTAATTTGCTATATCATTGCAAATGAGTATATTTACAACTCACAAATGAAATGAATTATTTACGATTAAAAAGGGGGTAAAATCGGTTACCCAAATAAAAATTCAATTGTAACGAGCTGTTATAGAATATGTTGAAATAGGAAGTCAAATCCCTCTTTCTCCGCAGGTTTAAAACCCTAACCCTTGTAAGTAAAGGAGTTAGGGTTTTTTGTTTGACAAATATTCCCACAATTTTAAAATTTTGGATCACCAAACAAATTTCATTAAACCTTTGTTTTTTTGATGCCTCTAAAGAGGCACTTGAATTAAAAAATCAGCAACAAGATTAGAATCTCCCCAATAGAAATGAATATAAGATGCCATAACATTTTTTAATCTATAAATAGGAGTTGCCACTTCTATTCCTTTAGCATTAAAAATTTGACCAACAGTTGGTATCTTCTTCTTCTCGATTATTTTAGAATAGTGGAACTCATGTCCTTTAACTATTTGATTATCTAACCTTATTTCTCTATATCCTAAAGAAAGTTTAGCTTTTTCCATTGAAGTTTCTATAGGTAAAAAACCTACCATTGGATAAGCAATTCCTTCTGAATTAATAATTTGATTACCTAAATACATCATTCCACCACATTCAGCTATTACTTTTCCACCATTAGAGCAAAAATCAAAGATAGATTTACGCATAGATATATTATTTGTTAAATCGTTTAAATACAATTCTGGATAACCTCCAGCTAAGTACAAAATATCAGCTTTAGGCATTTTGCTATCTGTGATAGGGCTGAAATAAATAATTTTGCCTAAATTTTCTAATCCTTTTATATTTTCAAAATAAGTAAAATTAAAAGCATTATCATGGGCTACGGCTATTGTATAGTCTTTAAAAAAAGGGTTGATTTTGGTTTTTAATTCGATTGTATTTTTTGGAATAAAAGGATGATTTTTAGTACTAGAAATATCGGCTTTACAAATTGATAAAATACGATTTATATCAATAGATTTAGCCAAGTGTTTTGCTGCATTTTCAATTATTAATTCATAGTCCTGTTCAGGAGATATAAACAAGCCTAAATGACGTGAAGGAATAGTAATATCAGCATTCGAAGGGATATACCCTAAAGCTTCAATGCCTACATCATTACAAGCTTCTTTTAAAAAAGAATAATGGCTCTCTGTATTTACGAAGTTAAAGATAACCCCTGCAATTTTTATCATGGGATTAAAATTTTTAAGCCCAAATAACAATGGAGCAACGCTGTAAGCCATAGATTTAGCATTGACAACTAAAATGATAGGAATGTTTAATAATAATGCTATTTCAGCACTGCTTCCTTGCATACGATTTGCCCCGTCAAAAAGCCCCATTACACCTTCTATGATAGATATATCAGCCTCTTGGCTATATTTTTTATATAAAGTTTTAACATGACTTTCACTCATCATATAGGTATCTAAATTAATACTTGGCTCCCCCGCAGCTTTTGTATGGTGTTTCGTATCAATATAATCAGGACCGCATTTGAATGGTTGTACTTTATATCCGTTATTTTTTAATAATCGTAGTAAACCAAGTGTAATAGTTGTTTTTCCTGAGTTACTAGATGGTGCTGCTATAAGAAATTGTGGTTTCATAATTTCAAAGATAAAAATCAATTCTCAATTTTTATCTTTGTAACTCTATAAAGAAAGAGAAAATGACAATACAGATTACTACTTATGCTAAAGTGGGCGAGCTTCTTCAAGGAGCTTTTGGTAAAAATCAACCATTTTTAGTAAGCAATAAATCTTCTAAATTATTTAAAACAGATACTATTGCAAGTACAAATTCTATTGCTGAAGAAACAAAACTAGATATAAAATCAAATAGAGCAAGGGAGTTATTTCATTCATTAATAGAAAAAAAAGGAATTTCTCCTATAGATAAAATTTATTTCAACCAAAAAAGGAATTTTAAAGTAGGTAAAGGGTTATCTTCTAGTTCTACTGATATATTAGGGATTTTGCTCACTTTAAATAAGTTATATAAGACCCAATTTTCAAATCATTTTCTTTATAAAATAGCTTCTCAAATAGATCCTACGGATCCTTGTCTGGATTTTAATTCTTTATTATTTAATCAAAAGTCAGGAGAAATTTTAGAAAATTTAAATCCTATTTCTTATTCCATATTATATTTTGATTCGGATCCAAATGTGGATATTGATACAATTAAAATATCGAAGGCTAGAGAATATTCCGAAAGTCAAATGATAGAATTTAAAAATCTGTATTCTATTCTTAAAATAAGTGCAAAAAATAATGATTATACAACATTTTTTGAATGCGTTACAAAAAGTGCTCTTATAAACGAAACTATTTTGCCTAAAAAAAATTTTACTTTATTGTATGATTTTGCTATAGAAAATAATTGTGGTTTATTTGTGGCACATAGTGGTACATTTATGGGATTACTCATAGAACCCTATCGTTTAAAATCTATAGATTTTAAAGTTAGGTGTTTAGTCGAAAAACACTGGAAAACAACTCTTTACATTGAATAAATTCTATGCAAAAATTAAGACCTATAATGTTTGTTGGTACCGCCTCTGATGTAGGCAAAAGTATTATTAATACTGGATTTTGTCGTATTTTTAAGCAAGATGGTTATAATCCAGCACCTTTTAAATCACAAAATATGTCACTCAATAGTTTTGCTACTCCTGACGGACTTGAAATAGGTCGTGCTCAAGCAGTTCAGGCAGAAGCTTGTGGGATTGCGTGTAGCACGGATATGAATCCTGTTTTATTAAAACCTACTAATGATAAGAGCTCACAGGTTGTTTTAAACGGTAAACCATTGGGGAACCAATCAGCTTTTGATTATTTTATGGGAAATGATAAAAAGGAATTATTGAAAGAAGCACAAGCGGCTTATACCCGATTATCAGAACAATACAATCCAATCGTACTTGAAGGAGCAGGAAGTATTTCAGAATTAAACCTAAAAGATCGAGATATAACCAATATGCGCATGGCAAAATATGCTAATGCTTCTACTTTTTTAATTGCGGATATAGATAGAGGAGGGGTTTTTGCAAGTGTTTATGGAAGTATAGCTTTATTAACTCCTGAAGAAAAAGCTTTAATAAAAGGAATTATCATTAATAAATTTCGTGGCGATTCACGTCTTTTTGAAGAAGGTAAAAAAATAATAGAAACTCTTTGCGGTATTCCTGTAGTAGGATTGGTACCTTATAGGAAAGATATTTATATAGAAGAAGAAGACTCTGTTAGTCTTCAAAAAAAAACCTCCCAAGCAGTAGAAAATAAAATAAATATAGCGGTTATTTTGCTTAATAGAGTATCAAATTACACGGATTTTAATGTATTAGAACAACATAAAAACATAAATTTATTTTATACAAAAAAAACTTCTGAAATAGAAAAAGCAGATATTGTAATTATTCCAGGAAGTAAAAACACCATTTCGGATTTGATTGATATTAAAAACAATGGAGTAGCTGAAGCGATTATAAAAGCACACAAAAATAATAAAATAGTTATAGGAATTTGTGGCGGTTATCAAATGATGGGACAAACCATAGAAGATCCAAACCATATTGAAGGAACTATAGAAACTATGGCTGGATTAGGAATACTTCCTGTTAAAACGATTCTTACAGAAAAAAAAATAACACGTCAGGTACAATTTTATTTTAAAAAACACCAAAAAATATGCAAAGGGTATGAAATACACATGGGCGTTTCTACAATAGAAAACAAAGAGTCTATTCTAAATACTTTTGATGACAAAACAGGCGATGGTTATTATTTATCTGATAAATGTTGGGGGACTTATATTCATGGAATATTGGATAATGAAATTGTTATAAAAGACTTACTTTTACAAACCAATAAAAAAGTAGCAGCAAGTACATTTGATCATAAGACTTTTAAAGAAGAACAATATGATTTATTAGCCCAACACTTACGAGAGCATATAGACATTAACTATATTTATGAAGTTCTTAAAGAAACAGAAGCATGATTTTAGGACATGGAGATGACGGTTATTTATATAACGGAAGCATTAAAGCAAATTTTAGTTCAAACGTTTTTTATGAAGGATTTCCTAAAGGTTTGAAAGAACATCTTTCTCAGTATTGGGATAAAATAGCTCATTATCCCGAAGCAAATGCTGAATCATTGCAAAAAGAATTAGCTAGTTGGCACCAACTAAAACCCAATCAAATATTAGTAACCAATGGTGCTACAGAAGCATTTTACTTAATAGCACACTTTTTACAAAAGAAGTCAGCCACAATTATTATACCCTCATTTTCAGAATATAATGACGCTTGTCAAGTACATGATATTTCATTAAATTTCCTTAAATGGTCAGATCTAAATAAAACAAGTCTTTTTTCTACAGAAGCTGTTTTTTTAGGAAATCCTAATAATCCAACAGGATTGGTTTTTCATAAAAAAGACCTTCATTTTCTTTTAAAAAATAATCCTAACACATTATTTATAATTGATGAAGCTTATGTAGATTTTACATTGGTTGATATTTCAATAGTTAACGAAATAAATAATTTTTCTAATTTATTCATTGTAAAATCATTAACCAAAACCTATTCTATTCCAGGTTTACGATTAGGCTATATCATTAGTCAAAAACAAAACATTCAAGCAATTGAAACCGTTAAAATGCCTTGGTCCGTAAATACTATGGCAATTGAAGCAGGAAAATATATCGTTAAAAATGCTGCTAACATTGTATTACCAATAGAAAAAATACTAGCAGATACAACTCAATTTATTAATGCTTTACAAGAAATTCAAAATATAGACGTTTACTCAACAAACACTAATTTTTTCTTGTGCAAAACAAATAAAAAGACAGCTCCAGAACTAAAAGAATACCTTTTAAAAAAACATCAGTTGCTCATTCGAGATGCTAGCAATTTCCGAGGACTTTCATCACAATATTTTCGAGTGGCAACACAAAAACCTTTAGAAAATAAACTTTTAATTGATGCTATTCAACAATGGACAATTCTTTAATTATTTTTTCAATACCATTACTTATAGGTTATTTTTTAGATTTATTATTGGGAGATCCAAGAAGCTTACCACATCCTATTCGTTTTTTTGGAAACACAATCTATTTTGGTGAAAACTTTTTAAATAAAGGAAATGGTAGATTTATAAAAGGACTCTTTCTTACTCTAGCATTATGCAGTTCTGTTTTTTTATTTTTTTATTTTTTATCAAGTATTTTATTAGATATTAATTTTAACCTTTATATCCTTTTTACCAGTCTTTTTATATTTTACGGTCTAGCTAATAAAAGCCTATTACAAGAAGGAAGAGAAGTATTTGATACATTAGAAGAAAAAGGATTAGAAGCAGGAAGAAAACGTTTATCATGGATTGTAGGAAGAGATACGTCTACACTTTCTGAAAATCAAATACGAATAGCTGTTTTAGAAACATTATCTGAAAATTTGAGTGACGGTGTAATTGCTCCTCTTTTTTATTATGCTATTGGAGGATTACCATTTATGATGGTTTATAAAATGATAAATACTTTAGATTCTATGATTGGTTATAAGAATGATAAATATTGTTATTTTGGAAAATTTGCCGCTCGATTAGATGATGTAGCTAATTATATCCCTGCTCGAATAACTGCTTTTTTAATGGTTTTAATTAGTGGAAAACTTAGCTTATTCCCTTTTGTATTAAAATTTGGAACTCAACATGCAAGTCCTAATTCAGGCTATCCAGAATCAGCTTTAGCAGGAATTATGAATTGTCGTTTCGGTGGACCTAATAAATACCACGGAAAGATCGTAGAAAAACCATTTATAGGAACCAATCCTCGTGTTATTAAGCATAATGAATTCAAAAAAGTATATTTTATAAATCATTTAGTTACTCTAACGGCAATTGTTATGATATTGATAATAAAAATAGTGTTTTTGGGTTATTTTTGATAATTTCTTCTATAACCAGTATTTTTTTAACAAACTCTATTAGTTTTTTGTACTTTCGTGCCGCAATGGTTTTGTTTTCATTTTGGAAATGAATTAAAAGGGAATCCAGTGTAAATCTGGAACAGTACCCGCTGCTGTAAGTTTTTAAAAAGATTATAACTAAATGCCACTGTTTTTATCTAAAAACTAAAATGGGAAGGCGTTATAATTAAAACAAGTCAGAAGACCTGCCTTTGTATTGATTCGCGGCTTTCGGAGTAAAGGCTGACGGGTGAATGTAATGCTTCCCATCTTTCACACGTCCTTTTTCTAAAGTCGCTAATAATCAGTTAACGGGATTATTAACGAAAAAAAAATCAAACATGTCAAAGGATCTATCAAAGATTAAAAAAATCATTTATTTATGTAATGGTACTTGTTGTACTGATAATGGAGCAGAAGAAAATATTAAAACGCTTCGAAAAAGCCTGACACAATACGAGCTAAATGATGAAATTCATACCATTCGAACGAAATGTCAAGGATTTTGTAAAAAAGGCCCCATTGTAAATATCCAACCTGAAAATACTTGGTATAAAGAAGTGAATATCGAAACTTCAAATAAAATTGTAACAACTCATATTCTAAAAGATACATTAATAAAAGAGCAGTTACTTTTTTCTTCAAATAGTACAAAAGATGATTTTAAACCTCAAAAAAATAAAAGCAATTTCATAACTAAATTGTTTAATTTAAGTTGTTTTTTACTTTTCCTATTTTTATTTCAAAAAACACAAGGACAAAGTAGTATTAACGGTTTTATTATAGACGCAACGAACCAAACCAAAATAGAAGGAGCCACAATAAAAATAAAAGAATCTGGCGAAAGTACTATATCACAAGAAAATGGAGTATATAAGTTGCAATCCGCTTCAGAAGGAATAAAAACAATTGTCGTTTCTCATATAGGTTATAATGTATTTACTACAAAAATAAATTTCAAAAAAGACGAACAAAAATCACTAAATATTTCCTTATTACACAATGTAATGAACTTAGAAGAATTGGTTATTTCTGCTTTATCAATCAAAAAACAAGAAAACAAAATAGATCAAATCAGTTTACAATTACAACCTATAAAATCAGCACAAGATTTACTTAGAGCCGTTCCAGGGCTATTTATTGCACAACATGCAGGTGGAGGAAAAGCGGAACAAATTTTTGTAAGAGGAATTGATAACGATCACGGAACAGACTTTTCTATTCAAATGGATGGTATACCCGCTAATATGCCTTCTCATGCACATGGACAAGGGTATGCGGATATGCACTTTATGATTCCAGAAACCATTGGTACTGTTAATTTTTTTAAAGGACCTTATGAGGCCTCTCTTGGAGATTTTTCAGTGGCAGGAGCTGCTCAATTTAATTCTAAATACCGTTTAGAAAATAATATAGTTAAACTAGAATCGGGCTTGTTTAATACACAAAGGGTTTTAACAATGCTTCAAATTTTAGATCAAAAGCACTTAGTTTCTAAATGGAATGACAACGCTTATTTTGCCTCAGAGTATAATTATACCGATGGTTTTTTTGAAAGTAAATTAAAATTCAAACGTTTTAATTTTTTTGGAAGATACAACGCACAACTTACCCCAAAAACAACACTTATACTATCAGGG
The DNA here is from genome assembly GCF_002530675.1 of Flavobacterium columnare NBRC 100251 = ATCC 23463. GTDB lineage: Bacteria > Bacteroidota > Bacteroidia > Flavobacteriales > Flavobacteriaceae > Flavobacterium > Flavobacterium columnare. Next base: position 35,462 of record NZ_PCMX01000060.1, on the reverse strand, counting down.
TCTTATTTTTCAAGTACTTGGAATGCTTCTGGGCAATTGCCATTACGAGCTATAGAAAAAGGTACTTTATCTAGATACGGTGCTATAGATGATTCAGAAGGAGGAATAGCATCAAGACTCAATACAAACGTTATTTTAGATACTAAACTAAAGGAAAATCAATCATGGAAAAATCAGTTTTATTATTCCAAAAATATTTTTGATTTGTTTTCAAACTTTACTTTTTTTATGAATGACCCTATCAACGGAGATGAAATATTACAATGGGAAAAAAGGGACTTATTTGGATTAAAAAGTACATATAATAGACTCGATAATATAAGTTCAACAAAATTATCATCAGAAGTTGGATTCGCCACCCGAACGGATATATTAGGATTAGGAAGAGATTATGTTCTACGAAGAGCATTTTTAAGCAAAGCCGCAAATGATGACGTAGCTATTACAAATTATAGTTTATATTTAGATGAAGATTGGCAATTTGCACCTAAATGGTCACTTAAATTGGGTTTTAGAAATGAACTTTTCAATTTTTATTTAAAAAATAAAATAGAGGATAACAATTCGGGCAAAAAGACTGTTTATCGTTTTAACCCTAAAGCACAAATTCATTTTACTCCAACTTCTAATTTTTCAGTATATGCAAAATGGGGTATAGGTTTTCATTCTAACTATGCGCATACAGCCGTTAGTAAAGATCCTACTGCTACGAATCCCGTTCCACAATCAGAAAGTGTTGATTTAGGTTTTATAATGAAATTGTATAAAAAATCTATTTTTAATTTTACAGCTTGGTGGACAGATAGTGGCTCAGAATTTAAATTTATTTCAGATGATGGAAGTTTTGAAAATTTAGGATCAAGTAGAAAATATGGAATAGATACCTCTTTAAAAATTCAATTTACAGATTTTTTATGGGCAGATACAAACCTAAATTATGCCTATAGCTTTTTAAGAGAAGCTCCAAAAGAAAAAAACCTAATTCCTTTATATACTAGATGGAACTCAACAGGAGGATTGACCTTAAAACTAGAAAATGGGATCAACGCTAGTTTACGTTACCGTTTTATGGGAGAACGTCCTGCTATTGAGGATGGCTCAGTATATTCTAAACCTTATACTATAGCAGATGTAGTTATTAGATATACCAGACCACGATACGAAATTAGTCTTTCTACCGAAAATATATTTAATACAAAATGGGATGAAGCCCAATTTTATGATCAATCACAATTAAAAAATGAAACAGAGCCAATCATAGATTTTCATAACACCCCTGGAACGCCTTTTTTTCTAAAAGGGAGTATTTCCTATTTCTTTTAATTATCAGATCATCAGCTCATTATGGAACTACTAAATAATAACAATGTATCTGCATTACTAATCCTACTTATTTTAGGTTTACGACATGGTTTAGACCCAGATCATATTGCCGTAATAGACAATTATACCTATCGTTTGCACGAAAATAAAAATACATGGTCTAGATGGGTCGGAACCCTATTTACTTTAGGCCATGGCGTAATGGTAACATTGATAGCTTTAATTTTAAGCTATTTAAAAAATAATTTTCAAGTTCCTATTTGGGTTGATTGGGTTCTTAATTGGTTGCCCATGTTTTTATTATTACTAATGGGAATAGGAAATATAAATTCTTTAATATATTCCCGAAAAAACAATTCTTGGAGCCTTAAAAAATATTTAATACCTAAATTTTTAGATAAAAAAGTAAGTCCCATTACAGTATTTATAACAGGAATTGTTTTTGGATTTATATTTGATACCTCTTCCCAAATAGCTGCTTTTGGCTTAGCTATTTCAGGTACCAATCACTGGTTATTTTCAGTTATAGGAGGAATTGTTTTTTCTATAGGACTTATTTTTACAGGAACAATTGATTCCTATTTATTAAGTAAATTATTAAAAACATTTGATCGTACGAAAATTCAAAAACATCGTTTTAAACTAAATATATTGATTACAATAATGTGCTTTATCATTCCTATTTATAAAATAGCAACTGTTTTTAAACCAACTATGGAATTAAACGATTTAGAAAACAATTTAGTAGGCTTAGGATTTTTAGGAATCATTCTTATTTTATATTTTGATTTGTATCTTCGTTCAAAAAAGCAAATAAAGTAAAAACAAAAATGCAAAAAATAAGTCTATTAGGTTGCGGTTGGTTAGGATTGCCTTTAGCAGAAAGCCTTATAAAAAAAGGGTTTTTGATAAAGGGATCTACTACCACTCTTGAAAAAATACCTTTATTGCAAGAAAAAGGTATTTTACCTTATTTGGTTTCTATAACTGATACCCACATTGAAGCAAAAGACATAGCAGATTTTTTAGATTCAGATATTCTGATAATTAATTTTCCACCCAAAAGAAGAGCTGATATTATTACATATCATACAAAACAATTTGAAAAATTAATACCTGAAATTCTCAAAAGTAAGATACAAAAAATACTTTTCATTAGTTCTACCTCGGTTTATCCTAATACCAATAAGATAGTAACAGAAAAGGAGACAGGAACACCCGAAAAAGAAAGTGGAAAGGCTTTATTAGCAGTAGAAAAAATGCTTTTAGATCAAATTAAGTTTAAAACCACTATCATCCGTTTTTCAGGATTAATAGGTTATGATCGAATGCCAGGACGTTTTCTGGCTGGTAAAAAAGAGGTTGAAAATGGAGAAGCACCTATAAATGTAATTCATCAAGACGATTGTATTAATATTATTGAAACTATTATAAATAAAGAAATTTGGAACGATGTATTCAATGCTAGTGCAGATCTACACCCTAAACGAAAAGAATATTATGAATTAGCCGCAGAGAAAATAGGATTAGAAAAACCAACATTTGCAATTACCCAAAAAATAGTATATAAAATTATAAATTCAGACAAATTAAAAACTAAATTGGGGTATCAATTTAAATATCCCAATCCGTTGGATCTGTTAAATCAAGAATAGAATATGGATTCAGAATACAAAAAACAAACTACTATAACCATTGTAGGTGCTGGACCAGGAGATCCTGACCTTCTTACTGTCAAAGCAGTTAAAAGAATTCAAAATGCCGATGTTGTTTTATATGATAATTTAATATCACCAGAAATTCTAGATTTAGCTTCTCCCAGTGCACAAAAAATATATGTAGGCAGAAAGTATGGAGATATAGAAGATGCCATGAAACGTCAAGATACAATTCATGAATATTTTCTTCAACATGCCAAAGAAGATAAAAAAATTGTTCGTCTAAAATCAGGCGATTCCTTTATTTACGGAAGAGTAGCAGAAGAAATCCGATTTTTAACCCAAAAAAAAATTCCTTTTGAAATTATCCCTGGAGTTACAGCAGGAATTGCAGCAGCCAACTCTCAACATATTCCACTTACAGAACGAAACAAAACCAATTCCGTATTGTTTTGTACAGGACATACCGCTACATACGACTTTGAACAGTTAGAAGCGTTAGCCAATATGCTCAAAACAGGAACGACACTCATCATGTATATGGGATATAAAAATTTAAAAGAAGTAATTATTACTTTTAAAAGAATTACCCCAAACGAAACCTTATATATTTCGGCCATTTCTAAAGTATCCCAAAAAGAAGAAACCATTTTTACAGGAACTCTAGACGAAATGGAAAAAAAATTAGAAATAAAAACAGTTCCAATGCCTGTAGTTTTTATACTAGGAAAATACGCTTTCCCTATAGATCATAATCCCATTAAAATAGTAGAAGACAATGAATGCTAAAAAAGGAATCCTAATTTGTGGACACGGAAGTAGAGACCCAGAAGGAGTTACTGGATTTAAAGAATTAGTACGTCTTTTGAAATTGCGTTATCCAAATTATGAAGTTGATTATGGTTTTTTAGAATTTGCGCATCCTATTTATGCCGCAGCAGTAGAACGTTTATACACTAACGGAGTTCGTGAAATAATAGCTATTCCTGCGATTCTTTTTGCAGGAAGTCATGCTAAAAATGATATTCCTTATGAAATGAATACACTTCAAAGTCAGTATCCCGATCTAAAAATTAGATTAGGAAAACATTTTGGAATAACCCCTTCAATACTTCAACTTTCTAAAAAATTAATAGAAACAGTTGAAGCTAAACTAACAACTATAGAACGAAAAGAAACCTGTCTATTAGTGGTAGGAAGGGGTACTGCTGATCCTGATGCCAATTCAGATATTGCCAAAATGACCCGAATGCTTTGGGAAGGTATGGGGTTTGGTTTTGCAACAACTACCTATATAGGAGTAACACAACCTTTATTAAAAGATACCTTACCTTTGGTAGATACTTTACCCTTTAAACGCGTTATAGTATTACCTGTTTTTTTATTTACAGGAGTTTTACTAAAAAAAATATATAATCAAATAGAAGAATTTGCAGAAAAATCAAATACTGAATTTTGCTATACAACCTCTTTTGAATGTGACGAATTACTTTTACAAACCATTGATGATCGTATTATAGAAACGGAACAAGGAAATCCTAATATGAACTGCCAGTTATGTAAATATCGTACACAAATCATAGGTTTTGAAAACGAAGTAGGAAAAGAACAAATAGGACATCACTTAGCGGTAAAAGGAATTCTATTTGAAGAAGAAGAAAAAATAGTCACAAAAAAAACAATTCTTACAAGCCTAAAAAAAATATTAGGAATTTAATACACAAAATTAAAGATAAATAGAAAAAAGTATTAATGAAGAAAGGAAAAATATATGCCGTTTCATTAGGTCCTGGAGATCCAGAACTAATTACGCTAAAAGGCTTAAAAGTACTTCAACATGCCGATAAAATTTATTATCCAGGATCTTTATTAGCTAACGGGAAAAAAACAAGTTTTTCTTTACCTATTTTGAAATACCATCAGTTAGATGAAAATAAATTAGTAGGTATGTTTCTACAAATGTCCGATGATAGAACCCAAGCAGAAATAACTTACGCAACTACTTTTCAGTCTATGCTAAAAGATTATAACGAGGGACTAACAATTGTCTTTGTAAGCGAAGGAGACAGTTTGTTTTACAGTACCTTTGCTTATCTGTTAGAGCATATTCAAAAACACCAACTGGATGTAGAAATTATTGCAGGAATTCCATCTTTTATATTAGGAACTGCAGAATATCAAACTCCTTTAGCCATATTAAACGAAAAAATTGCCATTATCCCTAGAATAAAAAATAATAATGAGCTAGAAAAAATACTAAAAGACTATGAAACAGTCGTACTTATAAAAATACGAAGTGTACTTCATAATTTAATATCTTTTCTAGAAAAAAGTCATCTAACCGTTTTATATGGCGAACGATTAGGAACTACCCAACAATATATTACTTCTAATATAAATGATATTAAAAACAGAGAGATACCTTATTTCTCATTGTTAATTATAAAAAAAAGAAAATGAAATTAAGCGTAGTAGGTATCGGACCTGGTGGTCAAGAGTATATTTTGCCTTTTGCACAAAATGTTTTGGCTGATGCAGATGTAGTTATTGGTTATCAGTATTATTTTCAATTTATAGAACATTTATTAAAAGAAAATTGTGAATGTATAGGAAAAGAATTAACAGAAGAAGAAGCGCGAGCTGAATTAGCTGTTAATGCTTGTCAAAGAGGAAAACATGTAGTTGTAATAAGTTCAGGAGATGCGGGCATTTATGCCATGGCATCCTTGGTTTATCAATACGCCAGTACGCAAACAGATAAAGAAATAGATTTGCAAACAATTCCAGGAATTAGCGCATTTATAGCTTCTGCAGGAAAATTAGGAGCACCTCTAGGACATGATTTTTGTTGTATTTCATTGTCTGATTTAATGACCCCTTGGACTACAATAGAAAACAGGATTTATGCTGCCGCCAAGGGCGATTTTGTTACATCACTATACAATCCAAGAAGTAAAAAACGCTTTTGGCAGCTCAATCGTTTTAAAGAAATTTTTCTAGAATATCGTCATCCTTCAACTCCAGTTGCCATAATTCGTCAAGTTACACGTCCTGAAGAAAACATCATTATTACTACTTTAGATACATTTGATACCAACGTAGTTGACATGTTTTCCCTTGTAATGATAGGAAATTCACAAACCTACCAATTCAAAAATTTTTTAATAACACCTAGAGGATATCTAGCCCGAAAACCTCATACAGGGCAAGAAATCCAGGATGAAAGTTTCCGTCAAATCAGAGAACATTTACAAAAAACAAATCTTTCAGAAGAAGATAAATGGGCTGTAATACGTTGTATACACACCACCGCTGATTTTGAATACGAAGATCTTTATATATCTAATAATGACGCTATAAAAAAATGGAATAATTATCTCCAAAAGGGAGGAACCATTATTACCGATGTTACGATGGTACAGTCGGGCATTACCAAAGAATACTCAAATAAATACAAAAACCAAGTACTTTGTTATTTAAACGAACCTGAAGCAATAGCATTAGCTCAAAAAGAAAATATAACACGTAGCCAAGCGGGAATTAGGCTAGCATTTAAAAAACATCCTAACGCTTTGTATGTTATTGGTAATGCACCTACAGCACTATTTGAATTGTGTGAACAAATATTAGATAAAAAATGCACTCCAGTAGGCGTAATTGGGGTTCCCGTAGGATTTGTTAATGTAATTGAATCAAAACTAAAATTACAAGCTTTAACAGCTATTCCCTATGTTCTTATTAGAGGACGTAAAGGAGGTAGTAATGTGGCAGCAAGTATTGTAAATGCAGCTTTTACAGTTCATACAATAAATAATAATTAAAATGAAAAGCGGAAAACTATTTAGTAAAGAAGAAGCCAACCTATTAGAAGAAATTATTCTAAATAGAAGAGATGTAAGAGGGAACCACTTCCTGAATAAGACAATCGAAAAAGATTTACTAGATAAGTTATTATTCTCCGCATTAAACGCTCCATCTGTAGGTTTTTCTCAACCATGGGAGTTTATAATTATAAAAAATAAAACGGTTAAAGAAAAAATAAAACAAAGCTTTGACGAGGAAAATCATAAGGCCATTGATCATTTTCAAGACAAAAAACAAAAAGAATATATAAAATTAAAATTAGAAGGTATTATAGAAGCCCCTATAAATATAGCTGTATTCTACAAACCTTCTGATAAGCCTGTATTAGGTCAGACCAGTATGTCTAAAATGGGGTTATATAGTGTAGTGTGTGCTGTTCAAAATATGTGGCTTACAGCTCGTTCATTAAATATAGGAATGGGGTGGGTAAGTATTTTAAATGAAGAAAAAGTAAAAGCCATTTTAAACGTTCCTAAAGAAAATAAATTAGTAGCTTATTTATGCTTAGGATATGTAGATAAGTTTTATACTCAACCAGAATTAGAGCTAATCAAATGGGAAAAAAGAAAAGAAAAAGACAGTGTGGTCAGAATAATTGATAATGAATAAATAATAAAATGACTCATAATTTATCCTTTACATTACCATTTAATACTCATAATTGTCAATTGCCGACTATAGATTATTACGTTATTGGAATTCCTAATAATCCTCATTTTATTCTAAGCGATGAAGTAAAAAAAATAGTAAAAGAACATCACGTTTTTTCAGGAGGCAAAAGACACTATGAATTAATAAAAGAAAAACTTCCAATTAATCATCAATGGATTGAAATTGCGAAAGAAATGCCTCTACTTTTTGATCAATACAAAAAAATAAATAAGCCCATAATTGTTTTTGCCTCTGGAGATCCTTTATTTTATGGCTTTGCCAATACTATAAAAAAAAATCATCCAAATGCAACCATAAAAGTATACCCCAGCTTTAATAGTTTACAACTATTATGTCAAAAAAAAACCATTCCATATCAAAATATAGTTAATACCTCAATTCATGGACGTTCATGGAAAGAACTAGATATAGCACTTATTAATCAATCAAGCCTAATAGGCGTTTTAACAGATCATATTAAAACGCCAAGTATAATAGCTCAACGAATGCTCGACTACAATTTTAATAACTATGAAATGATTATAGGAGAAGCATTGGAAGCAGAAAATGAAAAAATAACCACTTTAAGTCTAATAGAAGCAACAAAAAAAACATTTGATGTACTAAATTGTTTGTTACTTATAAAAAAAGAAGAAAAACAAAAAAAATTTGGAATTAGAGATATTGAATTTATAGGTTTAGAAAATCGTCCCAACATGATTACCAAAATGCCTATACGATTAATTAGTCTTTCTCAATTAGATTTACACAATAAAAAAACATTTTGGGATATAGGATTTTGTACAGGATCCGTATCTATTGAAACAAAAACACAATTTCCACATTTAAACAGTATTGCCTTTGAAAAACGAGAAGAATGCAGTACCATCTTTGATATCAATACAAAAAAACATTCCACACCAGGAATCACTAAAATAATAGGTGATTTTTTTGAAATAGATTTAAGTACACTTCCTGTTCCAGATAGCGTTTTCATTGGTGGTCATGGAAACAAATTAGAAGAACTTATTCTATTAATAGATCAATACCTTTTATTAAATGGAAGAATTGTAATAAATGCCGTAAAAAAAGAAAGTAAAGAATGCTTTATAAAGAGTGTTAAAAACTTAAATTACGATTTATTAGAACCAATAGAAATAACGATAGATACACATAATCCAATTACCATATTAACAGCAGAAAAAAAAAGAAATGAATAAAACAGCAATTATAGCAAGTACTGATAAAGGTATTGAACTTGGATTAATCATTCAAAAAGAGTTTCAAAAATCAATTTTAGTATCTACTAGAAAGAATAACGATGTAACCCAAATAGACTCAATTCATACTTTTTTAGAAAATAATTTTTTAAAATTTGATTCCTTTATTTTTATTGGAGCATTAGGAATTTGTGTAAGAAGTATAGCACCCTATATTCAAGATAAAATAAAAGATCCTGCTATTATTAATATAGACGATGCAGGAAAATTCGTACAATCAGTATTATCAGGACATTTAGGTGGTGCAAATACATTAACGAACAATCTTTCTAAAGTAATAGGAGCACAAGCCATAATTACAACATCAAGTGATGCGCAAAATATTTGGGCTCTAGATACTTTACCAAAAGAATACAATTGGAAAAGTAAAAGTACTATAGAAATGAATAAAATCATTTCTATATTTGTTAATAATAAACCTACCGCATTATTATTAGACATAAAAGATAAAGGCAGTGCTTTTTTAGAAAAAAACAAACCTCATTTTGTATCTATTTATTATCATTACGATGCCATTGACTTTTCTAAATACGAACTTCTAATAGCTGTAACTTATACAGTGTATGAAGCGCCAATTCCAGCATTATATTATTATGCTCCCGTTATTACTATGGGAATGGGATGCTCTAGAGGAATTGAATTCCATTTATTAGAAAAATCCGTTAAAAATCAATTACAAGAACAAAATATAGCTGTAGAATCTATAAAATCATTAGGCTCTTTAGATGTAAAACACGATGAAACAGCCTTTATAGATTTAGCAAATACCTTAGAAATTCCATTTATTACTTTCACTACAGATGAATTGAATTCAAAAATATCGCTAAATCCTTCAGAAATAGTTATGAGCAAATTGGGTGTTTATAGTGTTGCAGAGTCATCTGCAATGCTATTAGCACAGAACAATGAATTAATTTTAGAAAAGAAAAAAATACACCTAGTCTCAGGTAAAAAACACACCATTGCTCTAGCATTAGATAAAAGAGCACAACGAAAAGCAGAAATTATAATTGTAGGAGCAGGTCCAGGAGCAGCTGATTTAATTTCTGTAAAAGGAAAAGAACTATTAGAAGAAGCTGATTTAATTTTATACGCAGGAAGTCTTATTCCTATAGAACTAACACATTATGCAAAACCTAATGCTATTGTACGCAATTCAGCTAGTATGACTTTAGAAGAACAAATAGAAATTATGAGTACACACTATGTTAAAGGTCATTTAATTATTCGTTTACAATCAGGTGATCCTTCTATATATGGTGCTATTCAAGAGCAAATGACCATTTTTGATGAAAAAGGGTTTGATTACTCCATTGTTCCAGGTATTTCTTCTTTTCAAGCCGCCGCCGCCTATCTAAAATCAGAATTTACCATTCCTGAGGTAGTACAAAGTATTATTTTAACTAGAGGAGAAGGGAAAACGCCTCTTCCTAAAAATGAAAAACTAAATGAAATGGCAAAACATCAAGCCACCATGTGTATTTTTTTAAGTGCTACCATTGCCAAATCCGTTCAAGAACAATTATTAGAACACTATCCAAAAGATACACCAGTAGCCGTATTGTATAGAGTTACGTGGCAAGATGAAAAAGTATTTATAGGAAAACTTACGGAATTAGCCCAAATAATTAGGGATAACAAATTAACCCTAACAACTTTAGTAATTGTTGGAGCAGCCATTGGAGCAAGAAAAAATCGTTCGTATTTATACAATCCCGAATGGAAACATATTTTTAGAACAGGAAAAGAAGTAAAAATCAAAGGTTAATCTGATATTTGTAATTCTGAATTAAATAAAAAATGATATTAGTTTTTGGAGGTACTACAGAAGGGAAAAAAGTAGCAAAGTTTCTTGAAAAAGAAGCTTTATCTTACTTTTACTCTACTAAAACGGAAATCAAATGGGATGAAGAGTACTCATTTGGAAACTACCGTTTTGGAGCGTTCACAACTAATGAACTTGTTGAATTTTGTACAAAAAACAAAATTCAAATAATAATTCATGCTTCTCATCCTTTTGCAGAATTATTACATGAGTGTATAGCCCAAGCAAGTCAAATTTTATCAATTCCAGTAATTCGTTTTGAAAGAAAATATCCCGAAAAAATAATTTCTAAAGAGATTATTTATGTAAAAAATTACAAAGAAGCTATTGATTATTTGATGGGCGGCACTTTTTCTAATTTGCTTGCACTAACAGGAGTACAAACCATAGAAAAACTAAAACCTTATTGGGAAAAACATTCTACTTATTTTAGAATTTTGCCTCGAAAAAATTCAATAATAATAGCAGAAAAAGCAGGTTTTCCAACAAAAAAAATAATTATGGAATATCCAAGTAATGATTTAAATCATGAAATTAACACCATAAAAAAATACAGTTGCGATGCTATTATTACCAAAGAAAGTGGTGAATCTGGTTTTTTATCAACAAAGATAGAAGCAGCAAAAAGAAACAATATTCCAATTATTATTATTCAAAGAAAACCTTTGCCTAATAGTTTTTTACTCGTTTCAAATGAAATAGATTTGTTTAATGCTATAAGTTTAATAAAATAAAAAATGTCTTTAATTCCAATACCTAAAGGACCTTTACGCCATGGTTATACAACAGGTGCTTGTGCTACTGCCTGTGCTAAAGCAGCCTTTATAAGCCTTTTGGAACAAAGAGAAATTACAGAAATAGAAATTACCTTGCCCTTAGGCGAAAAGGTAGTATTTAAAATGACATCTTCTATTTTTAATTCAGACTATGCAACTTGTACTACCATTAAAGATGCAGGAGATGATCCTGATGTTACACACGGTGCCACTATTGGTTGTACCATTTCATTAAATGAAACAAAAGAAATTCATTTTTTACAAGGTAAAGGGGTAGGAGTAGTTACCTTACCAGGATTAGCCATTGCAGTTGGAGAACCAGCTATTAATCCTATTCCAAGAAAGATGATTACAGATACCCTTAATTTTATAAAACATAAATTTCAATGCAATAAAGGTGTAAATGTTGAAGTTTTTGTAGAAAAAGGAGAAGAAATTGCTCGAAAAACACTCAATTCAAGAATTGGTATTTTAAACGGAATTTCAATTTTAGGAACAACCGGAATTGTAAAAGCCTTTAGTTCTTCAGCCTATATTGCCAGTATTACCCAAGGAATAGATGTAGCTATAGCTAATGGTTGTACAGAAATTGTGATCAATTCAGGAGGACGATCAGAAAATTTATTAAGAAAGCAATTTTTAAATTTACCCGATTTTGCCTTTATACAATATGGTAATTGGATTGGAGATACCTTAACAAAAATAAATTCAGTTTCATTAAAAAAAGTAACTATTGGAATCATGATAGGCAAAGCAGCTAAATTAGCCCAAGGAGAACTAGATACCCATAGTGGAAAATCTACATGGGATAAGGAGTTTATTTATCAAATGGCTAAAAACTGTGGTTATACAGATAAACAATGTACTCCTGTTTTAGAATTAAATATGGCAAGACGGCTTACTGAAATTTTTAATTTTACACTTGAAGAGCCTTTTTTTTACTCTCTAAGACAACATTGTTATAATGTTTGTAAACAACATATTCCCAATGTAGAATTAAATATACTTTTAATTGATGCAAATGATCAAATAATAGGTTTTAACTAATTCATTATTAAATAAATAATAATTTTAAAAATAAAAAAAATGATAGGCTATTTATTTACAGATTCACTTTTATTAGGTATACAACACTCTTTTGAACCCGATCACATGGTAGCAGTTTCTGTATTAGCATCAGAACGAAAAAATAACAAAATAGGTCTAGGAAAACTCCTATGGCGTTCCTCCCAATGGGCTATGGGACATTCCGTATCTTTATTACTATTTAGTGCCTTTGCTCTATTGTTAAAATCTACTTTACCACTTAATCTTTCTACTTATGCTGAAATACTAGTAGGACCTGTAATGATTTGGCTAGGCATATCAGCTATTCGTCGTAATCACGAACTCAAAAAAATAATGGCTGACCATAGAGCTATTCCTGATCATGAGCATACTACCAATGTTTTACATATACATGGTAAACAAGGCGAAGAAATTTCTATGAATTTATTAAGTCGTACTTTTTGGGTAGGAATGTTACACGGATTAGCCGGTACAGGAGGTGCCTGTTCTATTGCCTTAGTTATGGCATCTAAGGATTCGTATACAGCAATAGGAATTATTATTTTACAAAGTATAGGAATTATTATTGCAATGACTACCTACAGTTGTGTTCTGACCTTTTCTGTGTCTCGTTTTATTGAAAGAAATCAAATAGCTTTCAAAATAATGAATGCTATTGTAGGTATTTTTTCTATTTTTATCGGATTTCTTTGGATTTACAACGCTATAAATGGTTAATAGTATGGAGCAAAAAAGTTTCCCTTTTACAGCTATCTCTGCACAAGATGATTTTAAATTGACTTTACTCTTATGTATGATTGATCCCTCATTAGGAGGCGTTTTGGTTCAAGGAGATAAAGGAACAGGTAAAACAACCACTGTTCGTGCTTTACAAGGTTTAATGAAAAATATTGAACCCCATTTTCCTTTTGTCAATCTACCAATAGGAGCTACAGAAGATCGTGTTTTAGGTTCTATTCAATTAGAAACTCTCATTAACGAAAAAAGATTAGAAGTACAAAAAGGATTACTATCCAAAGCTCATCAAGGTATTTTATATATTGATGAAGTAAATTTGTTGAATGATTATTTAATGGATGTGCTATTAGATGCTTCTTCAAGTGGTGGGTATTTTTTAGAACGAGATTCTATTTCACAGTGGCTTGATAGTAGATTTTGCTTAGTAGGCACTATGAATCCAGAAGAGGGCGATTTGCGTCCGCAATTACTCGACCGTTTTGGGTTAGCAGTTACTATAAAAACACCTACAGATAAAAAAATTCGAATGGAAATTGTAAATCGTCGTTTGAAATTTGATTTAGATTCAAACGAATTCTATCATGAATTTGAAGATCAAGAAAAACAATTAGCCAACCAAATTACAAGTGCTAGAAAACAACTTTCAAATATTCATCTCTCGGAAGAAATCAGAGAAACGATTGCGGAAAAATGTATAGCTTATCAAGTAGAAGGATTACGTGCTGATATTTTACTCATGAAAGCCAGTCGTGCTTATGCCGCTTTTAAGAATTGTACGGAAGTAACATCTGTACATTTAGAAAAAATAGCCCCTTTAGTTCTAAATCATAGAGGGAAACATTTTCCTGAAAATGATCAAACAAAAACAAATACAGAAGAAAATAATCATAAAAAGGAGGATAACCTAAATAAAAATGGAAGTAAAGGTTTAAATGACTATTTGTTACAAGCTACAAGTACAGATCAGTTTTTAAAAATTCAGATTCCCCAAAAAGAATCTCAAAAGAGAACCGTTTTTAATTCTCAAACCAATCAAAAAGAGAGTTATAATATTTTTAAAAAAAACGCAATAAGTATAAATATAGTAAATACAGTTAAAAAATATTTAACTACTCAAAAGTTTAAAATTTATTACAAGAAAGCTATCTCTGAATCTAAAATACATTTAGTATTTCTGATTGATTCCAGTAGCTCAATGATTAAAGATCAACAAATTTCTTTTATAAAAGGATTAATTTCAGAAACAGTCCATAAATTTCAGAATAAAAAAATAGTTCTTTCAGCTGTGGCATTACAAAATGGTACGGCTACAATTGTTTTAAAACTTACACAAAATATAGAAACCTTTATTGCAGAAATACAAGATCTACGATCTGGGGGGAAAACAAATTTAAAAGCAGGCTTACAGTTAGTACAACAACTTATAAAGTCTAAAAAAACAAAAGAAAAAACTCTTTTATATATAATAACAGATGGTAAAATAAATCAAGGAAAAACACAAAACCCATTTGCAGAAGCGGTTTCATATTTTAAAACCTATCTAAAAATGAACAAGAATACAACAATAATAGATACCGAAAAAGGTTTTGTAAAGTTAGCATTAGCCAAAAAATTAGCTAATGAAATGAGCGTAAATTACCAAACCTTTGTTTATTAAAAATTATAGAAAATCAGAAAAAAAACAAAAAGATGAAGATATATACTAAAAAAGGAGATACAGGTAAAACAGGATTATTTGGTGGAAGTCGTGTTTATAAAGATGATGTTCGTGTAGATTGTTATGGAACATTAGATGAAGTAAATTCTACAATAGGATTATTACGTGCCAAATTAGGAGTTACACACGAATGGCAAATTAATTTGCATAAAATTCAGAAGGACATGATGGACATGATGTCTCATTTAGCACGTCCATCTGACTGTAAAAAAGTCAATCCTAATCCAAAACCAGAAGATGGACCCTCTTTTTGTGAAGCATGGATTGATGAATTAGAAGCAGCAATGACTACTAAATCGGATTATTTTTTACTTCCTGGTGGAAATGAAATTTCAGCTCTATGCCATGTAGTGCGTACACAAATACGTCGTGGCGAACGATTATTAGTAAGTTTAATGAAAGAAGATGAGGTAGATGATTATATTCCGGCTTATATCAATAGACTTTCTGATTTATTTTTTATTCTAGGGCGTGCAGAAATGGACAAAGCGGGAGTAGCAGAAGAAAAGTGGCAGTTATTCTTATATAAAAGAAAAAAACAACCTGAATAAAATAAATAAGATTATTATAGTGAAACTGCTAAAAAAGGATCCTGTTTATTTGGTTTTTTTAGTGGGGGCATTGGGAGTATTTAAAAAGTTAGAATTTAGCCTTTCGTTTGTTACTTCCAAAGGAGAGCGGTCACATAATCTAATTCAAAAAGATATAATGTTTTACATTTGAATTACATTGCGTGACTCGCTTTGTGAGATTTACTTTGGCTGTTCAATTCGTTTTTTAAGAGTTTCTAAAATTAAACCTTCAGAAAAAAATCTTATTCTGTATCTATAAAAAGATGTTGTAGTTTTTCAAGCGTTTCCGGTTTGGGATCTTTCCACATACCTCGTTGAATAGCTTCTAACATTCGTTCAGTCATATCTTTTAGAGCCCATGGATTTGCTTTTTCTATAAATTCTTTATTTTCGGGATTAAATAAATATTCTTGTGTAATTCCTTCGTACATGAAATCGTCAATCATATCAGTAGTAGCATCATAGGCAAAGAGATAGTCCATTGTTGCAGCCATTTCAAAAGCACCTTTATAACCATGTCGTTTTACACCTTCAATCCATTTTGGATTTATGACACGTGAACGATATACTTTTAGTAATTCTTCTTTAAGCGTTTTGACTTTTGGATTATCAGGACGCGAATGATCTCCAAAATAGACCTTTGGTTGCTTGCCACTAATTGTTTGTACGGCATTAGTCAAACCACCTTGAAACTGATAATAATCATCAGAATCTAAAAGGTCATGTTCTCTATTATCTTGATTGTGCATTACAATTTGAATATCAGATAAGCGTTGTTCAAAAACTTCATGAGCTGATTCTCCTATTCTGTCGCTACCATAAGCATAACCGCTCCATTGCATATATACTTTTGCCAAATCTTCTTTAGTTTGCCAGTTTTTTTCATCAATAACAGCTTGTAATCCTGCTCCGTATGCCCCAGGTTTAGATCCAAACACACGAAATAAGGCTCTTTTATGAGCTTTATCATGAGTAATTCCTTTTGTTATCCACTCTTCTTTTTCTTTTAAAAAACGTTTTCTAATAGGATTTATTTCAGGATCTTCATCTAAGTGTGCTAGTCGTTCAACGGCCTTATTAAATAACGAAATTACATCAGGAAAGGCATCTCTAAAAAAGCCAGAAATACGAAGTATTACATCTACTCTTGGTCGTTTGAGTATCAAAGGTGAAATAATTTCGAAATCAATAACTCTTCTGTTAGCTCCTTCCCAAATAGGTTTAACCCCCATTAAAGAAAAGGCTTGTGCAATATCATCTCCTCCTGTTCGCATGGTAGAAGTTCCCCAAACCGAGAGTCCTATTGTTTCTGGATATTCCCCGTTTTCTTGGAGGTAGCGTTCAATAATTAAATGGGCACTTTTTACGCCTAATGTATACGCTGTTGGTGAAGGAATGGTACGTACATCTACTGAATAAAAATTTCTACCAGTGGGCAATACGTCTAAACGGCCTCTTGTAGGAGCTCCTGAGCTTCCAGAAGGAACGTATTTGCCATTTAATCCTGTTATTAAATTAGTAATTTCATTAGTCGTTTGTTGAATTTTAGGATAGGTAGTATTAATTATAAATTGAAGGACTTCATCAAAATGTAAATATCCTGTTTTTTTTCTATCTAATAAAAATTGCGATAGATAAGTACGTGAAATTAATTCTAGTTGTTCTATAGCATCTCCAATAGTTCTGCAATGTACTTGATGAATTTCTTTTTTAAAAGAATCCGCATAATTGCATTCTAAAGGATTAAAATCTAATTCTAAATCAATAGCTAAAGCTTGGGTTATACCTTTTGTTGTTCCTGAAGGCAAACGATGTAGGGCAATAAGCAAATCTAACAATTGATTATTTTTAGGAACTTCCCCAAAAATATGTAAACCATCTCTAATTTGTGCTTCTTTTAAATCACATAAATAGCCATCTAGTTTTACTAATAATTGATCTATGTCATCTACAGAAGTTTTTAAGTCAGTGTCTAAATGTGCTTCTTGAACTAAAGCTTTAATTTGCTTTTTTAGTAATGCAGTACGTTTATTATCCAGTGTAAAAGCTTCGTAATATTCATCTATAAGATGTTCTAATCTTGTTAAAACGCCATAATTTTCAGCACGTGTCATAGGAGGAATGAGATGATCTAAAATTACAGCTTGGTTTCTTCGTTTGGCTTGTGTTCCTTCGCCAGGATCATTAACAATAAAGGGATAAAAATGAGGAATAGCTTCTAATAACAGTCTTGGATAACAACTTTCTTTACTCAAGGCAATACTTTTGCCTGGTAACCATTCTAAGTTTCCATGTTTCCCAACGTGTACAATAGCATCTGCTTGAAAAATATGATTTACCCAAAAATAATATGCTAAATAATTATACGTTGGAGGTAAATCAGGTGAATGATAAATGGCTTTTTCATCTTGATTATAGCCTCTTGCAGGTTGAATACTCACAAAAATAGTTCCTAATAAAAAACCTGCAATAGCAAACTGTCCATTACTACAAAATGGAGAATCCTCTGGTTTTCCCCATTGTTTTTCAAGTTGTGTTTTAAAATAGGGGGAAAGAGATTCGTATTTTTTATAAAAATCTTCTAATTTTAATGAAACCTGAAACGGACGAGCTTGTGTGGTATCTATATCATTCGTTATATAGTGTGTAATCAATTGAATTAATTCGTTACTCGAATTAGGAATAAAGTTACCTAAATCATATCCATTTTCTTTAAGAGCTTGTATAATTCTTACCATGCTTTCTGGCGTGTCAAGTCCAACCCCGTTAGCCAAACGACTGTCTTTATTGGGATAATTAGGCATGATTAGAGCCACTTTTTTTTCTGAATTTATTATATTTTGTAATTTATACCAACGAATTGCAAAATCCACTACAAAATCGACTCCCTCTGGATGTGTTTCATATTTCAAAATATCTGAATCAGTAATAGCATCTTTACCTAAAGGGGTTTTAAAAGAAATAGCTGTAGTAATGATTCGCCCATCTAATTCAGGTAATGCAGCATTTATGGCTACATCAGTAGGAGGTAAGCCAAATAAATTATTGTCCCAAATAGTTTTAGTACAAGAAGCAAAAATGGCTTGAATAACAGGTATGTTTAATTTTTGAAAAATAAAGCCATTGTCATTTTCTGTTACGTTTTTTATTGAAAAACTAGTGGTGTTAATAATCGAACTTAACTGACA
The DNA here is from genome assembly GCF_002530675.1 of Flavobacterium columnare NBRC 100251 = ATCC 23463. Lineage (GTDB taxonomy): Bacteria > Bacteroidota > Bacteroidia > Flavobacteriales > Flavobacteriaceae > Flavobacterium > Flavobacterium columnare. The sequence continues at coordinate 16,802 of NZ_PCMX01000060.1, read as the reverse complement.
ATTTTTAGATTGAGTTAGTAATTCATATAATTCATCAGTTGTATTTTTGTCTCTTAGATTATTAACAAAAGCAATAATCGGGAATATGTTTTTTTGTTGTAATTGTTTATAAATAGCATAGACAGGCTCTAAATTATCGGCTAAATAATGTGATTTATAGACTAAGATTATGGTGTTAAATACACAATTAGAAGCTTGCTCTTTAGTTAATATACCTGTTTTTAAATCGTACAAAAATAAATCAGGTATACGTTGAGGTTCTTTATAAACCAATTCTTTTGCTCCAAAAAAATGATGAAAAAGAAAACGTAATAGTTCTATTAAATTGTTTTTTCCTCCAGCACAAAAATACTTCCAAACTAAATCTGAAATGGAGAAATCAATATTTGATAGGTTCATTAATTCAATATCAGGTACATCATAACCGGACAAAAAAAGAATAGGAATGTTTTTTTTTCGACATTCTAATTCAAGTGATTCTATTAAATAAGGATAATAACTAACACCTCCTAATAGTCTACATATTACAAGTTTTGATTCTCCTACTACTTCTTCAACATATTTGTCTATTGTTAACTCTTGTTTTAAATAAGTAAGATTAGTCATTCGTAAAGAAGGGAGTCCCTGTTTATTAAGACTCTGCATACATTCCTTATAAGCAGTATTTAAAGAATGTATTTCCGTATCTGCAGCAGATAAAAAAAGAATATCGCCTTTGGATTGTTCTATATAAAAAACGCCGTCCTCATTAGGATTCCAGCCGCCAGGAATGGTAGGTATTAAGTGCATTTGTAGTATTCAAAATTAAAAAATGGATAATTAATTCGAGTTAATTATCCATTCAAATATACTTTTAATTTAATCTTTCATTTATAATTTGTTGCAAATTTTTATGTTTTAATTCATCTCCAATGATAACTAGACTTGTCGTTCGGGGTTCGTTTTCTTTCCATTTACGATCAAAATAGCTTTCAAAACGAGTAGAAACGCCTTGCAAAACCATGCGCATAGATTTTTCGGGTACATTTATAAAACCTTTAATTCTATAAATTTCATACTCTTTGATGATTTCTTTTAAAGTATTAATTAAAGTTTCTGGTGTATGATTTGCCGTAATTTTTACAACCACAGAATCAATATGATCATCGTGGTCATGTTCGTGGCCATGAGCATGATCTTCTTCGTGGTGTGAGTGTCGGCTTTCTAAATCATTTTCTGCTTGTGCACCCACTCCTAGTAAAATATCAGAGGATATTACGCCTTTATTAGCACTTACTATTTTTACATTGGGTCTAATTTTGTTTGTAATGATAGATTGTACTTCTTCAAATTGCGTTTGATCTAGCAAATCTTTTTTAGTCATTACAATTAAATCTGCACATGATAACTGATCTTCAAATAATTCTTCAATTGGCGTTTCATGATCTAATGAATCATCTGCTAGACGTTGAGCATCAACTCTAGCACGATCGCAAATTTCGCCCGTTGCTTGTCCTACAGCGTCAACCACAGTTACTACGGCATCTACCGTAATTTGTGGTTTTAATTCAGGCCAATTAAAAGCATGTAAAAGAGGTTTGGGTAAAGCAAGTCCTGATGTTTCAATTAGTATATGATCTATCGAATCTTTTCGTTCCATTAGTTCTAACATAACAGGTAAAAATTCGTCTTGTACAGTACAACAAACACAACCGTTATTTAGTTCTAAAATGTCTTCTTCAAAACTGCAACATGATTTTAGTAATTCGCCATCTATTCCCATTTCACCAAATTCATTTACAATAACGGCCAATCGTTTTCCATTATTATTTTCTAATAAGTTGCGAATAATTGTAGTTTTTCCTGATCCTAGGAACCCCGTTATTATCGTTACAGGAATTTTATTTGTCATAATAGCTTTATTTTTTTATTGGTTAAAAATAGTATATCTGTAAGAAAAAAGTAAAAATAGTTGAAGTTATTTTTATTTTATCCCAGATTATGCCTTAGCCTTTGTGATGAAAACTATAAAGGGAAAAGAAGATAAAAATATATGGAAATTTTTTCAAAGATTGTAGTGTTATCACATTGAGTATAAAAGAGGGACCCTCTTTTATACTCAATGGCATTTTATCTCTAATAAATTTATAATACGTAATCTGAGGTTAAGAGTAAAAGAATAGATAATAAGGGCATAAAAAATAAACTTTTATCTTTAGGATAAGACTAATAAAAGCAAAAAATAACAATCCCTTTTTCATCTAATTATAACTTCAGGGAATGAAACAAAAATAAATGGATGTAAATTCTTTCAACTATTTTACGATTTAGATAACTTTGCGTTTTTTATAAAAAAATTAAAACTTAAAAAAATCAATTCTTGGAATACGTTTTAAAAAACACATAGAATTAAGAAAGATGCCAGAAAATCACCACATCTATTGTTTAGAATCAGTTGCAGATGTAACAGAAGAAAGACCAAGTGTTATTTTAACTTCATTAGAAAATTTAGCTTTTCAATACAAAATAACAAATATTTATAAAACTTTTGATTGTATAGAAGGATTTGAAGAAAGTATTAGCACCTTACTATACGAAGATAGATTTTTTAAAAATTACTCCATTATTTATTTAGTAATCCAAGGGAAAAGAAATGCTCTTCAAATTGATAATTATTATTACAGTTTTGAGGAAATAGCTGAGTTTTTTGAAGGGAAACTAAAGGGCAAAATCATCCATTTTGCAAATACTTTTCCTTTAGATTTAGAAGAAGAAACTTTTCAATACTTTTTAGATACTACAGGAGCCAAAGCTCTTTCAGGATATATTAATCGTGTGCCGATATTAAGTACCATGTTAGATAATTTATATTTTTCACTCAGTGAGGAAATAGATGATGTGGTTGATTTGACAGAGACTCTGTTTGAAAAACAATATTCTCTTTGTCAATCGTTAGGTTTTAGAATGTATTATTGAACCCATCTGAAGTAAATCCAGTAAAAAAAGTTCTTAAAATGTTGAAGAGTATCATAATTATATGATGTATAAAAAATAACTGAATACGATACAAAATAAAAGGTATTAAAATTTAAATCTACTTTTAAAATAAAGTTATTTAAAATACACATTATGAGTATTTTATAGAACATCTATTAAATATTTTCTAAAAGATAATTAAGCTTATTTTGCGTTCTTATAAATAGAGTCTTTAGAATCATTTTTAACTTTAAATCAAAATTCTACTATATTTACCAAACAATTATTTCAAAATAAAACCGTTTAAAATAAAAAAGGATATGAGTTTATTTCTTCAAGTGGATTCACTTGCCACAAATGTTAATCAAGCTAATGAAGGAAATGTGCCAGTAGAAAAAACTTTGTCTATATGGGCGTTATTAACTTCAGGAGGATTGGTTGGTCAAATGATCATGTTGTCTTTATTTATCATGTTGTTTTTTGCATTGTATTTGTATTTTGAACGACTTATGGCTATTAATAAAGCTTCTAAAATAGACGATAAGTTTATGTTACTAATAAAAGATCATATTGGGAATGGTAAATTAGATGCTGCAAAATTATTATGTATAGCAACTGATTCTCCAGTGGCTCGATTGATTGAAAAAGGCATTTCAAGAATTGGTAATCGCCTAGAAGATATTAATACCGCTATAGAAAATGCTGGAAAATTAGAAGTCTATAAATTAGAAAAAAACGTAAGTATGTTAGCAACACTTTCAGGAGCAGGTCCCATGACAGGTTTTTTAGGAACAGTTGTAGGAATGGTGATGGCTTTCCATAAAATGGCAAGTGGAGGCGGACAGATAGAAGTAGGTATGCTAGCAGAGGGTATTTATACCGCTATGATGACAACGGTTGTTGGTTTGATAGTAGGCTTAATAGCTTATGTAGGATATAATCATTTAGTTGTAAAAACAGATAAAGTCGTACATCAAATGGAATTAAACGCAGTTGAGTTTTTAGATTTATTAAATGAACGATAGATATGAACTTACGAGGAAGAAATAAAGTTTCAGCAGAATTTAATATGTCATCTATGACAGATATTGTTTTCTTATTGTTGATATTCTTTATGTTAACATCTACTATGGTTACTACAAATGCTTTGGACTTGGTTTTGCCAAAAGCAAAAGGAAAGACGGATAACAACAAAAGTATATCAGTAAGTATAGATAAAAATAAAAAGTATTATATAAACGAGCAAACGGTTGCTGAAAATGAGATTGAAACTAAATTGTTAACAATTCTTGGTAAAGAAAACCAATCACTCATACTTCGGGTAGCCGAAGGAGTACCTATAGAAAAAGCGGTTTATGTTATGGATATAGCCAATCGTAATCATATAAAAATTGTTTTAGCTGTAAGACCTAAATAATATGTTATTTTTAGAAACACCAGAAGAAAAAAAATCATTTGCCATTACTACGGCAATTTTTGCTATTTTACTCTTTTTGTTTCTGTTTTTTGGATTGACCTATATAGATCCTCCTCCTGAAAATGGAATAACAATTAATTTTGGAACAACCCAATTAGGGCAGGGGCAAATACAGCCTGAAAAAAGGGTAGCCTCTTCGCCTCAACCTAAGATAGAAAAATCAACTCCTATAAATCAACAAGAAGAGGTTTTAAATGATGATTCAAGTAATTCTCTGGTTATAAAAAACAAGGGAGTTAAACAAATGCCTGAGAATAAAGAAGAATCTAAAAAACCTAGTAGATCTACAGATGATGCTTTGTCAAGTTTGATTAATGGTCCTAAAGTAACAGGTGCTAATGGAAGTCATGGCAATGATGAAGTGCCTGGAGATAAAGGCGATCCAAATGGAAATAGATATGCTAATTCATTCTATGGTTCAGGTACTGGAATGGGAGGATCAGGTTGGGGATTAAAAGGAAGAACCCTTGCTTCTAAATCACGAAAAGTACAAGATTGTAATGAAACAGGAAGGGTAGTTGTACAGGTTACTGTAAATAGAAGCGGTCAGGTAGTAGTTGCTAATTATATAAAAGGAACAACAAATACACATCCTTGTTTAGTTAACCCAGCTTTAGAAGCAGCAAGAGCATTTAAATGGCATGCTGATCAACAAGCACCTGAAAAACAAATAGGTTTTATAGTTTTTAATTTTGACGTGGGGCAATAGTTCTCCAATTTTTTATGACATATCAAGAAACGATTCAGTGGATGTTTGCACAGCTTCCTATGTATCAACAACAAGGGGCTACTGCTTATAAAAAGGATTTGACAAACACCATATTGCTAACAGCTCATTTAGGAAATCCTGAACACAAAATTAAAACCATTCATGTAGCAGGAACTAATGGTAAAGGATCAACCTCTTCTATGTTAGCATCAATTTTACAAGAAGCAGGTTATAAAGTAGGGTTATACACTTCTCCTCATTTAAAAGATTATAGAGAACGGATTCGAATAAATGGTAATTTGATATCCGAAGAATATGTGGTAGAATTTATTAAAACAAATAAATCTTTTTTAGAGCAACATCATTTGAGCTTTTTTGAAATGACAGTTGGTTTAGCTTTCCAATATTTTGCCGATCATAAGGTGGATGTTGCCATTATAGAAGTAGGTTTAGGCGGTCGATTAGACTCTACTAACATAATTATCCCTTTGGTTTCTATTATAACTAATATAGGTTGGGATCATACACAGTTTTTAGGAAATACTTTGGTTTCTATAGCTTTAGAAAAAGCGGGGATTATAAAAAAGGGGGTACCCGTAGTAATAGGGGAATATTTACCAGAAACCCAAGTTGTTTTTTTAGATAAAGCAAAAGAGACACATTCAGATATTTATTTTGCTTCAGATCGAATGTTTAAAGAATATACTTGTACCTTATTAGGAGATTATCAAAAACACAACAAAAAAACAGTTTTACAAACGATTGAAATTCTCCAAAAGTATTTTAGTATTACAGAAGAACAGTTAGAAAAAGGATTATTAAATGTAGTCCAAAATACAGGCTTATTAGGACGTTGGCAGCAGTTGGATTCGTCTCCTAAAATTATTTGCGATACAGCTCATAATAGTCATGGTTTAAAAATTGTACTGAATCAGATTCAGAATGAAACCTATAATCAATTGTTTTTTGTTTTAGGAGTAGTTAATGATAAAGATTTAGACGATATTTTACCTCTTTTTCCTAAAGAAGCATATTATATTTTTACAAAGCCTAGTGTACCACGTGGTTTGGAAGCGGAAAAATTAAAAAAGATAGCTGAGTCTTATGGCTTAGTGCGTAATGAGATAGTTTGTTCTGTTTCAGAATCTTATAAACGTGTTAAGGAATTAGCAAACCCTAAAGATTTTGTTTATATAGGAGGGAGTACGTTTGTAGTAGCAGAAATTGTATAATTTTCTTTATTTTTTTATTGTTTTACAAAAAAACTATCTTATATTTGCACCCACAATAACGGAGGGTATACTTCTTAAATTTATCGGGCGATTAGCTCAGCTGGTTCAGAGCACCTCGTTTACACCGAGGGGGTCAGGGGTTCGAATCCCTTATCGCCCACAGAAGTCAAAAGACAATCTCTAATTTGGGTTGATTAGCCTATTTATTTTCTATATTAAAGGTATTCCACCATATCCTTTTTTAATAAGCAAAATGTTTTTTGATTATTTTTAAAACCTAATAAAACTTGTAATAGATTAAGTTTAAAAGTTGTGTTTACTTAGATAAAAACCGATTTTCTTAAAGGCGGTAAAAAGAATAAAATCCATCGGATTTCGAATAAACTTACTCGTTATAAAATCTAGGTTTAATAGTCAAAAATAGTTGGTAAAATAGCAGTTAGGCATTATAAAATATGAAGTTTCGAAGAGTTTATTGAAACGAATTTCAATAAACTTTTTTTATTTATGAAAAACTCAAAAAAAAGCGATGTCCAACTTGTAAAAGTCTAGAAACTATAAAATGGGGAATTCAACAAAACAAACAACGATTTAAGTGTAAGTATTGTGGACAATTATTTACTAGTAGCAATAAATCTGTTTCAGATTCTAATAAAGAAATTTGGTTTAAAAATTGGATAATTGGCAAAGATACTTTTAACAAAATTTCACAAGAATCAGGATATAGTATAAGTACTTTACAAGGCTACTTCTATACGATGCTAAACAAATCTCCTGTGTTAGAGTTTAGTTCAGCTGATGAGATTTACTTAGTTCTAGGTGGTACTTATTTTCCAAACGATATTTGTTTAGTTGTATATAGAAACTTTCATTTAAAGCTAACATAACTTTACAGAATAAGCAATGGAGAACATTTTGAGGAAATAGCCGAAGACTTACAGAATCTATTAAAGCTTGGGATAACAATAAAAAGTATTACTTCTGATGGTGATAAATCTTCCATAAAATCCATTAAAAAAGTTTGTCCAAAAGTGCCTTTTCAAAGATGTTTAGTTCATATATCACGAATGTGTAGAATATGGCTTACAGCAAATCCAAAACATAAATCTGGTTTTGAACTTAAACAAATTGCAGTTAAAATTCATTATATAAACACAGAGTACAAAAAGCAGTTATGGCTTATGGAGCTAATAAAATGGGAAGAAACTTATAGAGATTTTATTAATCAAAAATCATATAATCCCGAAACAGGAAGATATTGGTATACACACAAAATGGTTAAAAGATCATTTATGGTAATCAAAAAAGCTTTACCTAATATGTTTTGTAAGCTTCCCCAAAAACAGCTACGATTAAAAGTATAATTTTTTAATTTTAGCAATATGAAAAAAAGTAAATTTACTGAGACACAAATCATCAAAATTATCTCAGAACAAGACAAGGGCAAAACGGTCAATGAAATTTGCCGTGAATTTGGTATAAGTCAGCCCACTTTTTATCAATGGAAAAGTAAATATTCTGGCATTGAACCCAATCAGCTCAAACAATTAAAAGAGCTTGAAAAAGAATTGAGCCAGTATAAAAAATTGTTGCCGAACTCACTTTGCAAAACACCGTTTTAAAAGATGTAATCGAAAAAAAGCTTTAATGCCTAGCTTGTTATCTATGTTGGGAAGCGATTTAAAATGAGCTTTCGTCAGGCCTGTAAGCTGTTTCGTATAAGTACTTCTGTGTTTTATTATAAGTCCAAACGAAAAAATTGCGACCTTCAAATTTCCGAAGAGTTATTAAAATTGGCTGAATCTCATCGTACTTGGGGTTTTTGGATGATGTATAACCGATTGAGAAATTTAGATTATCTATGGAATCATAAACGAGTATACCGGATTTATACAGAAATGCGGCTAAATTTAAGATGTAAGCGTAAGAAAAGAATTCCCGCAAGAATAAAGGAGCCTTTACTCAGACCAATTCAACCTAATATCACATGGAGTATTGATTTTATGCAGGATACGCTACAAGATGGGAGGAAAATTCGTTCTCTTAATGTCATAGATGATTTTAATAGGGAAGCATTAATGGTTACTATCAACAACAGCTTGCCTGCTCAAAGGGTGATTAATGAATTAGACAATTTAATCCAATGGAGGGGTAAACCAGAGCGAATTCGAGTAGATAATGGTCCCGAATTTATTGCACAAAAGATGAAGGATTGGTGCCAAAATAATCAAATAGAATTAACCTATATTCAACTTGGAAAACCTACCCAAAACAGTTTGATTGAGCGTTTTAATAGAACATTTCGACAGGAAGTATTGGATTGTTATATGTTTGAATCAACCCGCCAAATGCAGAATTATGTAAACGCATGGATATGGATTTATAATAATGAAAGACCTCATTCTGGGCTGAATTATATGACGTCTATAGGGTTCTTGTTGAAATATGGGAAACTCAACTTTGAAACCGCCGAAGAGTTTCCCATATTTCAACAAGAGAAATTTAAAATTATTGATTGGAATTCTTTAGTTTTGAATGTAGCTAATTGAGGGAAGTTTACATAAAAAACAGAAAAAACTTTTTGAAATGGTATTTATACTATAAAAATCAAACTTAAAATAGGTTTTTTTAGCCATATCAATTACCGATAATTTAAAAGAGGATAGACTAAAAATCTATCCTCTTAACTATCTATGAATTATAAAACCTATTGCTGGTTGGTTGCTCCTCAGCAGAGCCAACTTCCTCTTGAATTTGACAGGGTAATATAAGCATTAAAAAATGGAAAATCACCAACTATTTTTGACCACATTACCAAAAACAATCACAACTCTTTTTGACGAATTACTTTATATTTTTTCGTAATACATTGCTTTAATAATACCATCTGAAAGACCTATTTTTGGAACGTAAATTTTATTTGCTTTACTCCATTTCATAGCATTTAAATAAATTCTAAGTGCATGTATGATTACATCTGCTCGATCTGTGTTTAATCCTAATTCTGCAATTCTTTCCTCATAGGATAATGAAGAAAGGTATTGGTACTGAGTATTTAAATAAATATAAGATAAAGGTTTGTCTTGTGGTTTACCTGATAATTTAAAAATTTTATTAATATTGCCTCCAGATCCAATTAAAGTGATTTCTTCATAGGGATCCGTAACATTTTTGATCCACTTTTCTATTTCTTCCCAGACCACATTATTTACCATTTCATTAAGTAATCGTACAGTTCCATTTTTAAATGATTTAGAAGCTATAATCTTACCTTGGCTAAACAAAGAAAATTCGGTACTTCCTCCTCCAACATCCACATATAAATAAGTTTGTTCTGTTTTTATAAATGAATGCAGATCAGAAGCAGCTATAATTGCGGCTTCTTTTTTGCCATCAATGATATCAATTTTAATTTCGGCTTTCTTTTTTATTAATTCTACTACTTCTTTGGCATTATAGGCTTCTCTCATAGCAGAAGTGGCACAAGCTTTATATTTTTCTACTTTATAAACGCCCATTAGTAGCTTGTAGGCTTTCATAGCATCTATCATCCGATTAATATTTTCCTGCGTAATTTCTCCTACTGTAAAAGCATCTTGTCCTAATCGAATGGGAACTCTAAATAAAGCACTTTTATTAAATTGAGTTTCTTTGCCATTTTGCTCTACTATATTTGTGATCAGCAATCTTACAGCATTGGATCCTATATCAATTGCTGCGTACTTTTTTATATTAATCATTTGGATTGACTTAAATTATTTCTTCTATAACTTCTATTTTATTTCTATAATACTGATAGGTTTCTAATTGTGCTCTAAAAATAGGATTATTTCCTTTTAATCTATATTTGTTATCTAGTTTTTCTGAGTGAAAACGTGCTTTTACATTACCTTTCCATCCTATATCAAAAGTATTTATCAATTCTTCTTTTATATCTTGATCATAAATAGGACATGAAACTTCCACACGTGCGTCTAAATTTCTAGTCATAAAATCGGCTGATGAAATAAAGACATCTGGATTGTTTTCGTTACAAAAAATATAAACTCTAGAATGTTCTAAATAAGCATCTACTATAGAAATTGCTTCTATATTTTCGCTCATTCCTTTAACACCAGGAATTAATGAGCAAATTCCTCTGATAATTAATTGAACTTTTACACCGGCTCTACTGGCATCATATAATTTATCTATCATTTTGTAATCTGATAAACTATTCATTTTAAGTTTTATATAAGCGGGTTTGCCTATTGATGCGTTAAGTATCTCACGATCAATTAATTTACAGAATTTAGATCTGCTATAATGAGGTGATAGGATTAGATGTTTATAGCGATGGACTTTATAATTAATTTGAAAGAATTCAAAGACTTTAACCATGTCTTTGAGTATTTTTTGATGCGCTGTAAAGAGTGTTACGTCAGTATATACTTTAGCACTGGATTCATTAAAATTACCTGTTGATATGATCCCATAGCGTTTTAATCGCCCTTTTTCATCAATTCGTTCTACATAACATATTTTACTATGAACTTTTAACCCTTTTACTCCAAAAATTAATTCTATGCCTTCAGTTTGCATTATTTCTGCATAAGAAATATTACTAGCTTCGTCAAACCGAGCTTGAAGTTCTATTTGAACAATTACTTTTTTACCATTTTTAGCAGCATTAATTAATGAACTTATGATTTGTGAATTTTTTGCTAAACGATATAAGGTAATTTTGATAGTTGTAACATACGGATCTAAAGCTGCTTCTCTAAGAAATCGTATGATATAAGAAAAAGACTGATAGGGAGCATTTATTAAATAATCTTTATGTTCAATTTGTTTTAGGATACTTCCTTCTAAGCTTAAACCTTTTACTGTTAATGGAGCATTTGCTTTGTATAGTAGATCAAATCGGCCTAGATTAGGAAAATCCATATAATCCCTACGATTATGATATCGTCCTCCTGGAATTAAACTATCTTTTGAATTTATTCCCATTTTATATAAGAAAAATTTCAAAGTATCTTTATCAATTGTTTGATCATAGACAAAGCGTACGGGTTCTCCTATTCTTCTATCTTTAACGCCTAGTGAAATTTTTTCTAAGAAACTTTTGTTTAAATCACTATCCAGCTCTAATTCAGCATCTCTAGTAATTTTGATCATGTGAGCACTGATGTTATCATAATCAAAAATGGTAAATATTTGATGAATATTATATCGTATTACATCATCTAACATAATGACATATTGTTTGTCATTATTGGAAGGTAAAACAACAAAACGATTAATTGTTTTAGGAATTTCAATTACGGCATATCTGACCTCTCTTTTTAATTTTATTTTTTGAAGCATAGAGGCTTCTTCTTTGGGTTTCATAACCATTTTAATGGCCAAATAGCCTGAAGTGTCTTTTAGTAAAGGAAATTCGTCTAAATCATTAAGTATAATCGTTACTAACTCAGGACTTACTTTTTGAATGAAGAAATTTCTAATAAACTTTTGTTGTTCTTTATTTATTTCTGTTTCATTAATGATAAAAATTCCTTCTTTTCCTAATTCTTTTTCAATAATACTGAGTATTCTAAGACTTTCTGATTGTTGTTCTATAACAGTATCTGTGATATCTTTGATTAGTTGTTGTAAAGATATTCCTCCTAAAATTTCTTCTCCTGTTTTTCCTTCTAAAGCCAATCTTCTGATAGCTGCATATCGAACTCTAAAAAATTCATCTAGATTATTTGAAAAAATCCCTAAAAATCGCAAACGATCTAATAAGGGAACCTTTTCATCAGCTGCTTCTTGTAGCACTCTAAAATTAAATGCTAACCAGCTTTTTTCTCTATCTATATATTTATTTTGATTATTTGGCATCTATGTAGTCTGTTTTTTGCAAATATTATATGGATCTATTCTAAAAATATCAGTCTTATTCCTTTTATAAACTTATAAAAGGAATAGAATTAGAATATTTTATATAATACCCTCAAATTTATTGACAAAATTTGTAATGACATCATGATCTCTAAAAAGAATTAATTGTTTAACACTATTTTTACATTAAATTTATATTTAAATAGAAATGATATAATAAATTCTAACAATATCAAATGACTTCAAATATTCTGTTATAACGTAAAAAGTTATTTTTTGTTTAAAATAGGAATAAAACTATTTTATATGTATTTTTATTATTTAAAATCGCGCTGTCTTTTAGCTTCAAAAATGAGAATGGCTGCTGCAACCGATACGTTCATGCTGTCTATAGCACCTTGCATAGGTATTATTATATTTTGAGTAGCTTGAGTTCGCCATGCTTCGCTTAGCCCTGTAGCCTCTGTACCTACTACTAGTGCTGTTGGTTTTGTGTAATCTTGTGTATGATAATTTGTTGAGTTTTGTAGTGTAGCAGCATAAAAACAAATATGATTGGTTTTTAGAAAGGCTATAATTTCATCAGTAGTACCAATAGCAATTTGATTGGTAAATAGGCATCCTACACTAGATCTAACAATATTCGGATTATAAAGATCACTTTTGGGATTTGCAATAATTACTGCATCCAGATTGGCTGCATCTGCTGTACGAAGTATAGCTCCAATATTGCCTGGTTTTTCAGGAGCTTCTGCAATTAGTATCAAGGGGTTTTTAGGCAGTTTTAAATTGGTTAATTCAAAAGATTTAGTTTTTGCAACAGCTATAATTCCTTCTGTAGTATCACGATAAGCTAATTTGTGGTATACTTCTTTTGAAATTTCAATGATTTGATTGCATTCAAATTTACTTAAATCAGACGTAGGGATTATTTCTGTACAAATTAAGATAGTTTCTATTTGATAACCCCCTTTTTTAGCTAATTCTACTTCACGTATTCCTTCAATTAAAAAAGTTTTTGTTTTCTTTCTTTCCCTTGCTTTTTCTTGTAGTAAACTTAATGATTTAATGTAAGGATTTTGAATTGAGCTAATTTGTTTCATTGTATTTTTAATAAGAAACCAAAATTATCTAAAAAAACTGAGATCTTAAAATTTGTATTAGCATATTAAAATGTGTATTTTTCGACTTTAATTTTTAAAATTCAAGTTTGTTTACAGCAGTACAATATAGTTCAAGCTATTATAGGATTTGGAATCAGTTTGTTGAAACATCTAAATGTGTTCCTTTTTTATTTCATCGTGATTATATGGAATATCATAAGGCGCGTTTTGAAGATTTTTCATTGATGCTTTTTGAAGACCAATTATTAGTAGCTATTCTACCAGGGAACAGAGTAGGCGATACCTTGTATTCACACCAAGGATTAACTTATGGAGGGTTTTATTTTTCTTCTAAGTTTACTGTAGAAAAAATAGAAATAATTATTCAAAAGAGTTTTGTCTTTTTACAAAAACGCGGTATAAAACAACTTGTTTTAAAACAAATCCCTAGTATATATCTAAAAGGAAACCAAGGAATTGATTATATATTATTTAATCGTTATAAAAGTTTTTTGTTCAAACGAGAAATGAGTTTAATTATTGATTACAAAGAAGAATTATTAATTTCAAAAAGTAAATTAAAACACTTTAATAAAATTGACAAGTTAGGTTTAAAAATACAAGAAGAATCTAATTTAACCTCTTTTTGGACAGAAGTTTTAGAACCTAGATTATTAGAACGTTATCAAACCAAACCAGTACATTCATTATTAGAAATTCAAAAACTAAAAAATCAGTTTCCTTCTAACATTAGACAATATTCTGTTTATTTTGAAAATAAAATTATAGCTGGAGTTACGCTTTTTATATCTAAAAAAGGTATTAAATCACAATATGGAGCTACAACCATATTAGGAGAAAAGTATAGAGCACTTGATTTTTTATTTATTAAACTCATTCAAAAATTTAAAGATTCCTTTCATTTTTTTGATATGGGTACAGTTAGTAACGATAGCTTTTTAGGCTATAACGTAGGTTTATTACAACAAAAAGTAGAGTTAGGCTGTTCAATTTATAATTTAGATACCTATACAATTGAAATAGAAAATAAATAAATTACCATAAAAATGGATCTGAATTGCTATGACTAATATAAAATTATACCCTGACTCTATGAATGTATCTTTTTTAGATTTAAAAAAGATTAATCAACCTTATGAAATACTTTTTCAAAATAAGTTACAAGAAGTATTGACATCAGGATGGTATATTTTAGGGAAAGAAGTAGCTCTTTTTGAAAAACAATTTGCTGATTATTGCCAATCTAATTATTGCGTTGGAGTGGCGAATGGATTGGATGCTATTACACTTACTTTTTTAGCATATCTAGAAAAAGGAAATTTAAAAAAGGGAGATGAAATTATAGTGCCTGCTAATACTTACATAGCTTCTATTTTAGGAATTATACAAGCTGGACTCACCCCTGTATTGGTTGAACCTAATTTAGATACCTATACTATAGATCCTTCTAAGATAGAAGAAAAAATAACATCTAAAACAAAAGGTATTTTAGTCGTTCATTTGTATGGCCAATTAGCCGATATGAATGCTATAATACCAATAGGACATAAATACGATTTAATATTAGTAGAAGATTGTGCACAAGCTCATGGATTAAAATTTAAAGGAAGTCATACCCGTACATTTAGTTTTTATCCAGGTAAAAATTTAGGTGCTTTAGGAGATGGAGGAGCTATTATTACAGATGATTCATTAATTGCAAGTATTATACAAAAATTAAGAAATTACGGCTCATCAAAAAAATATTATAATGATTTAATAGGAATTAATTCAAGATTAGATGAGCTACAAGCTGCTTTTTTAAATAGTAAACTTCCATTCTTAGATCAAGAGAATGAAAAAAGAAGAAAGATAGCTGATTACTATTTAAAAAACATTCGAAACCCTAGAATCTTTCTTCCTACAATTAAAACTTTAGATGAGCACGTATTTCATATTTTTGTTATAAGATGTAAACAACGGGATGAATTACAAAAATACTTAGACGCTAATGGAGTTCAAACACTTATTCATTATCCTGTTGCGCCACATAAACAAAAAGCAATGAAAGAATGGAATAATTTGAGTTTTCCTATTACAGAACAAATTCATGATGAAATACTTAGTTTACCAATGAGTCCTATAATGAATAAAGAAGAAGTAGATTATGTAATTAGGGTATTAAATGCTTTTTAAATTTTTTGTTTGTATTAAAAACAAAATCTATCTAGATCTATTTGTTAGTTTAAGGAGTATGAAGTAAGAAAAATACGTTTTAGATTATTATACTATGACAAAAGAAAACCCAAACATAAAGAGTTATAAAAAAAGCTTGACTAATACACTAAGTTTTGGATTTGTACAGCTTGTAAATATTATAATAGCTATATTTAAAGGTAAAATAATGGCTGTTTTTTTAGGGCCTTCAGGTATTGCGTTGAATAATCTTTTTAACTCTACTCTAAATATTATATCTACTTTTAGTTTATTGGGTTTAGAGTTAAGCGTAGTTCGAGAAATATCAGATACATTAGAAAATGATAATAAAAAAGAGTTAGAAAAAAGGACTAATGTTTCTGTTTTATTATTCCTATTTTCAGCTCTTTTAGGCACAGCATTAACAATTCTTTTTGCAAAACAATTAAGTTTATTCACATTTAATACCTCTGACCGTTACAAAGATTTTATCTTTTTATCTTTATTTGTATTCTTTACGATTTTAGGAAAAGGAATACAAACAATTTTTAAGTCCTTACAAATGATACAGGACATTATTGTTTCAAGTATATATATATCTATTGCTAGTTTTTTACTGTCAAGTTTGTTTTTTTATACCTACAAAGAGGAAGGAATTGTTTTTTCAATTGTAGGCTCAGCTTTTGTTAGTTTTATAATTTTACTTTTCTATTACATAAAAAATAAGATTAATATAAGTTTTAAACCAGATTATTCGGTTTTTTTATATACTAAAAAAATTATACAGCTGGGATTCGTTATTATTGTAGTTTCGCTTTTAGGATTAATAACAAATCAACTAATTAATATTTTTATAGAAAAAAGAGGCGGTTTACAAGATTTAGGATTGTATTCAGCGGCTATTTCATTAACAACCCAATATATCGGTTTTTTATTAACTGCATTAGCTACGGATTTTTTTCCTAGATTATCTATCATTTCTAAAGATAATGATAAGGTAAAACAATTGGTTAATGAACAAACCAATGTGGTGGTTTTATTAGTTTCTCCTTTATTAATTTTATTAATTATCGTAAGTCCCTTTTTAGTTGAATTATTTTTATCTAAACAATTTATAAACTCGATTTTCATAATTCGATTGATTTCTTTTGCAACTTTTTTTCAGTTGGTATCTTACTGTATGGGGTATATTTCTTTTGCTAAAAGCGATAAAATATTTTACTTTTTTTTTGAAGGGGTATATGGAAATTTAATAAAATTAATAC
>NZ_PCMX01000006.1 GCF_002530675.1 Flavobacterium columnare NBRC 100251 = ATCC 23463 | reverse complement strand
GTTTTTAAAATGAAAAAAAACGTATCGAGAACTTTACTTTTTAATCCAGTATATTTTAAGTTTAAATGGTGTAATTTTTACAACTTGATTTCTTTAGAAAATAAGATAACGATTTCCTTAATTATAAAAGGGAAAGTGTGTAAATGGTTATTCCTATAAAAATAATGGGCAGAGGGTGTAAAAAAACAATTGTTTTCTTTGCTTAAAATAGATTTAATTATTAAAATTATTTTTTTGGGCTAAATACTAAAAAAGGAACAACCATTTCTTCTAACGAAATACCTCCATGTTGATATGTATTTCGGTAATAACTAGCATAATGATTGTAATTATTTATATAAGCTAAAAAATGATCACTTTTAGCAAAAATAAAAGAACTTGTCATATTAATCGTTGGCAATCCTATTTTTTTAGGGTCTTTAACAGCAAAAACATCTTTAGATTCATAAGTAAGACTTCTTCCTGTTTTGTAGCGTAAGTTTAAACTGGTATTTTTATCACCAATAACTTGAGAAGGGTTTTTTACATTAATGGTTCCGTGATCTGTTGTTAGTATTAATTTGAATCCTAAACGTTGTGCTTGTTGAATAATTTCTAAAAGAGGAGAATTTTTAAACCAACTTAAGGTCAAAGAACGATATGCTTTATCATCTGATGCTAACTCTTTTACGACATCCATATCCGTTTTAGCATGTGAAAGCATATCAACAAAGTTGTAAACAACAGCTACCAATTTTTTGTTTTTTAATCCTTTGAAGTTTTCGGCTAATTTTTTACCATTAGAAAAATTAGTAACTTTAAAATATTCATGTGAAATATTTAGTCTAAGGCGTTTGAGTTGTTCCGTCAAAAATTCTGCTTCATACAAATTCTTTCCCCCTTCATCAACATCATTTTTCCAATATTGAGGGTACATTTTTTCCATTTCTGTGGGTAACAAACCTGAAAAAAGAGCATTACGAGCGTACTGAGTCGCTGTAGGTAATAAGGCAAAATAAGGGGTCTCAGCTTCTAGTTTGTAGTGATTTCCTAAAACGGTTTCAAAAGCTTTCCATTGGTCATAACGTAAATTGTCAATTACAACAAAAAGTACATTTTCATCTTTCCTCAATTCAGGAACTACAAGTTTTCGGAATACTTCATGAGATAATATAGGACGATCTTGTGATTGTGTGAACCAATCTTCGTAATTTTTTTCAATAAATTTGCCAAATTGTGAGTTAGCTTCCGCCTTTTGAGATTCTAGAATTTGAAACATATTTTGATCATCTATGTTTTCTAGTTCCATTTCCCAAAACATAAGTTTTTTGTATAAATCTACCCACTCTTCATACGTGTTTACCATGGCCATATCCATGGCTATTTTTCGGAACTCTTTTTGGTAATCCAACGTCGTTTTTTCAGATATTAGTCGAGAGTGATCTAAATTCTTTTTTAAGCTTAAAAGGATTTGATTGGGATTAACAGGTTTGATTAAATAATCTGCAATTTTAGAACCAATAGCTTCTTCCATTAAGTACTCTTCTTCGCTTTTTGTAATCATGATAATAGGAATGGCCTGCTTTTTTTCCTTCATTTCTGCAAGAACCTCAAGACCAGACATACCAGGCATATTCTCATCTAAAAAAATAATGTCAAAATTCTCCTCCTGAAAAAGATCTAAAGCATCTCTTCCGTTATTACAAGTTGTAACTTGATAATTTTTCTTTTCTAAAAATAATATATGTGGTTTTAGTAAGTCTATTTCGTCGTCAACCCAAAGTATTTTCATGGTTTACCTTTTTTTATTATGTGATAGTTTTATGATTTTCTAACTATAGAACGAATGCAATGTACTATTTTAAAAACTATCGTTTCTTAAAAATAATATAAAAAATAGTATTTTTTTTACATTTAAAATATATTTGATCTCTAAACATATATAAATTAAGATGAAAATCAATAAACTATTTATTCTACTATTAACCATTATTGTTTTTGCAGAAAGTTGCAAAAAAGAAATGCTAGATCCTAATAATCCAGATGTTTTAGTTGCTAATAGAGATACTACGATTGATTTGTCAAATGATTTTTTTGAATACGCTAATGGAGGGTGGTTTAAAAAAAATCCAATTCCAGCGTCAGAAAGAAGTAATGGGATTTTTAGGACTATTCAAGATACAATAAACAGTCAGATTAAACAGATTTGTGAGAAATCAGCTAAAGAAAATGCAGAAATAAGAAGTAATAAACAAAAAATAGGAGATTTTTATCTCTCAGGAATGGATACTTTAACGATAAATAAGTTAGGTCTTAGTCCTTTGCAAAAAGAGTTAGCCAAAATTGAAAATATAAAAAATCTTTCCTCATTAACAAAACATTTAGCCTATATGCACACTATAGGAGCGGCTCCAGGGTTTGATTTTTATATTGCTCAAGATGATAAAAACAGTGCTAAATATGCCCTTTTTTTTACCCAAGGAGGCTTAGGAATGGGGAATCGGGAGTATTATTTTAATGCAGACAAGGAAGCCGTAAGAATACGAGGAGCTTATTTTAGCTATTTAGAACAGATATTTAAGCTAATAGGAACTGAAAAGACAGCTTTTGATGATGCCCAAACAGTTATAAAACTAGAAACAGAATTAGCTAAACATTCAAGAAAACTGGAAGATCTTAGAGATCCTATAGCTAATTATAATAAAATGACTCTGACGAAATTTAAAGAACTAACACCTAATTTGATGTGGGATACTATGTTAGAGCAACTAAAAATTAAAAAGGCAGATTCTCTTATTGTGGGACAACCTGAGTTTTACAAAGCACTAAATAATACGATAAAGAAACATACAATTGAGGATTGGAAAGTTTATCTAAAATGGAATTTAGTGAATTCGTATGCTGTCTACTTAAGCGATAATTTTGAAAAAAAACATTTTAATTTTTATTCAACTGTTATGAGTGGTGTCAAAGAACAAAAGCCAAGGTGGAAGCGAGTTGTAGAAAAAACAGATGAAGCTCTTGGAGAGCTCATTGGCCAAGTATATGTAGAAGAATATTTGCCCAAAGGAACGAAAGAAAAATTATTGGAAATAGGAAATGCTATTAGAACTGTTTATGCCGATCGAATTAAAAAGTTGGATTGGATGAGTCCAGAAACTAAGAAAAAAGCCCTCTTCAAATTATCTAAAATCGTTATGAAAGTAGGGTATCCAGATAAATGGAAAGATTTAAGTTCCATTTTAATTGATAAACATCATTATTTAGCTAATATAATGGCAGTAAATCAATGGAATTATAATGAAATGGCTTCTAAATACGGTAAATCTGTAGATCGTACAGAATGGGGTATGTATCCACAAACTTACAATGCCTATTACAATCCAAGTAATAACGAAATATGCGTTCCCGCTTGTAATATAATCGTTCCTGGTTTTAAAGGACGTATGCCAGATGATGCCGTGCTATACGGTATTATAGGAGGATCTACTTTTGGACACGAAATTACACACGGTTTTGATGATCAAGGAAGCCAATATGACGAAAAAGGCAATCTAAATAATTGGTGGACTACTGAAGACCTGAAAAAATTTAAAGCTAAAACAAAAGCTATCGTAAAACAATACAATAGCTATCAAGCATTACCTGGCAAATTTGTAAATGGTCAGGCAACCCAAGGAGAAAATATTGCCGATTTAGGCGGGGTAATTATGGGCTATGAAGCTTTCAAAAAAACAGAACAATTCAAAAAAAAGCAAAAAATAGCAGGCTTAAAACCTAACGAGCGTTTCTTTTTAGCCTACGGTTACGCTTGGATGGTTAATGTTAAAACAGAAGCATTAGCACAACAATTAATAGAAGATGTTCATGCTCCAGCACGGTACAGAATCAATGGACCTTTAAGTAATATAGATGTATTTTATGAAACATTTAAAATAAAAGAAGGAACAAAGATGTTTATTCCTAAAAACGATAGAGTAATTATTTGGTAATTAATATCGCTATAATTAAAAAAACGGATAGTTGATGAAAATTCTCAGGTTTTTTTATCTTTGTTATACTAAATCTACATTTGTGAGTAATACAAACAAACTTAAGATATTTAATGATCCCATATATGGTTTTATAACCATTCCGAATCCTTTAATTTATGATCTGATACAACATCCTTATTTTCAGAGATTAAGAAGGATCACTCAGATGGGGATGTCATATTTAGTTTATCCAGGAGCTAATCATACACGTTTTCATCACGCACTAGGATGCTTGCATATAATGCAAAAAGCAGTTAGCGTGCTTCGGTTTAAAAATGTGGTAATTTCAGAAGAAGAAGAAAATGCCCTATACGTGGCTATATTGTTACATGATATAGGACATGGTCCATTTTCGCACGCTATGGAACATAGCATAGTAGAAAATGTTCATCATGAAGAAATTTCTCTTTTATTTATGAATAAACTAAATAAGGAATTTGATGGAAAACTAACGTTAGCTATTCAAGTTTTTAAAGGAGAGTATCATAGGAAGTTTATGCTTCAACTGATTTCAAGTCAGTTAGATATGGATCGAATGGACTATTTAAAAAGAGATAGTTTTTATAGTGGAGTAGAAGAAGGAAAAATTAATTCCGATCGTTTAATTCAAATGATGAATGTAGTAGATGATATTTTGGTTATAGAAGAAAAAGGCATTTATTCTGTTGAAAAATTTTTAATGGCTCGTAGACTCATGTATTGGCAAGTATATCTGCATAAAACAAATTTAGTTGCAGAAGAAATTTTAACCAAAATATTAAAAAGAGCTAAAGAGCTATATCAAAAAGGGATAGAAGTAGAGTGTAGCAAACCTCTGTACTTTTTTATTAAAAATAAAGTTTATTTTGAAAAATTTGATGATTTTATACTAGAAGAATTTTCAAAGTTAGACGATACAGATATAGTGGGAGCTATAAAAAATTGGCAATATCATGAAGATTACACCTTAAGTGAGTTAAGTAGGATTATAATTAATAGAGATTTATTAAAAATAAAATTGGGAGAAGAAAAATTTCCTCCAGAAGAAATAAATCAATTAATAGATGATTTTGCCCAACTAAAAAAAATATCAACTCTAGAAGCAAAATATTTTGTTTTTAAAGGAAAAATAAAAAATCAAGCCTATAGTAAAATAGCAGAACCCATCAGGATACTTAAAAAAGACGGAATATTAGAAGACGTAGCCGTTTTGTCAGATCAATTGTCCTTAAAGGCTTTGTCAAAACAAGTAACTAAATACTATTTGTGTTATCCAAAACAACTAAATAAAAGTTAAAATTTCGGTAAAATTTTATACTTTTGCAAGAATTATGAAGTTTACAGCAGAACAAATTGCAGGAATATTAGAAGGAGAAGTAGTAGGTAATCCTAATGCTGAAGTCTCCAAATTGTCTAAAATAGAGGAAGGTACAGAAGGATCACTAACGTTTTTAGCCAATCCCAAATACCTAAATTATATATATGAAACGAAGGCAACTATAACAATTGTAAATAAAAGTTTTGAGCCCGAGAATGAATTGACTACTACTTTAGTAAAAGTAGAAGATGCTTACAAATCTTTTTCAAAATTGTTAGAATTTTACAACCAAATAAAACACAATAAAATAGGCATAGAGGAACCCTCTCTACTGTCAAAAAGTACTAAATACGGAAATCATTTTTATCTAGGTGCTTTTAGTTATGTAGGTGAAAATGTAATAATAGGTGAAAATGTAAAAATATTTCCAAACTCATTTATAGGAGATAATGTTGTTATTGGTGATAATACAATGATTTTTGCAGGAGCAAAAATTTACTCCGAAACCATAATAGGAAAAAATTGTACAATTCATTCTGGAGTAGTTATAGGTGCCGATGGATTTGGTTTTGCGCCTAATGAAGACGGAGAGTATACCAAAGTTCCTCAAATTGGAAATGTTATTATTGAAGATAATGTAGACATAGGTGCAGCAACTACCATAGACAGAGCAACCTTAGGGTCTACTATTATACGTAAAGGGGTTAAGTTAGACAACCAAATTCAAATAGCCCATAATGTAGAAATAGGTAAAAACACAGTAATAGCTTCCCAAACAGGAGTGGCAGGTTCTACTAAAATTGGAGAAAATTGCATGATAGGTGGTCAAGTAGGTATTGTAGGACATATCATTATTGGTAACAATGTTAAAATACAGGCTCAATCAGGTATTGGTAGAAGTTTAAAAGACGGAGAAGTTGTACAAGGAAGTCCAGCTTTAGGTTATAGCGATTTTAATAAATCCTATGTACATTTTAAAAACTTACCAAAAATTGTATCAGAAATAACAGAACTAAAAAGAAATATAAAGAAGTAGTAGTCATGGTTAAACAAAAGACCATTCAGTCAGAAATTACACTAAAAGGAGTTGGTTTGCATACAGGTAAAGAAGTTGCAATGACTTTTAAACCCGCTCCTATAAATAATGGTTTCACTTTTATACGTGTTGATTTAGAAGGACAACCTATTATTGAAGCAGATGCAAATTATGTTGTAAATACCCAAAGAGGGACAAATCTAGAAAAATTAGGAGTTATGATTCAAACTCCTGAGCATGTCTTGGCAGCGTTAGTAGGATGCGATTTAGACAACGTAATTATTGAATTAAATGCCTCAGAACTACCTATCATGGATGGCTCCTCAAAACATTTTGTAGAAGCTATAGAAAAAGTAGGATTAGTAGATCAAGACGCAGAACGCGATGTTTATGTAGTAAAAGAAGTTATTTCTTATTTAGATGAATCAACAGGTAGCGAGATTACGGTTATTCCATCAGATGAATATTCAGTAACCACTATGGTTGATTTTGGAACTAAAGTATTAGGAACACAAAATGCTTCAATGAAAAGCATTTCTGAATTTAAATCAGAAATAGCATCTTGTAGAACTTTTAGTTTCTTACATGAGTTAGAAATGCTATTAGAACACGGTCTTATTAAAGGAGGAGATCTTAATAATGCCATTGTTTATGTAGATAAAGAATTATCAAATGAAACAATGGATAAATTAAGAGTTGCTTTTGGTAAAGATGAAATTTCAATTACACCTAATGGGGTACTAGATAATTTAACCTTGCATTATCCAAACGAAGCAGCTCGTCATAAATTATTAGATGTTGTTGGGGATTTAGCTTTGATAGGAACCAAGATAAAAGGGAAGATTATAGCTAACAAACCAGGGCATTTTGTAAACACACAATTTGCAAAAAAAATTGCAAAAATCATAAAAAATGAACAACGTAATAATGTTCCCATTTATGATTTAAATAAGGAGCCTTTAATGGATATTCATAAAATAATGTCTATGCTTCCACACAGACCCCCTTTTTTATTAGTAGATAGAATTTTGAGTATGACGGATACTCAAGTGGTAGGTCTAAAAAATGTAACTATGAACGAAGATTTCTTCGTTGGACATTTTCCAGGAGCTCCAGTGATGCCAGGAGTTTTAATTGTTGAAGCAATGGCTCAAACAGGAGGAATATTAATTTTAAGCACGGTTCCAGATCCTGAAAATTACCTTACTTACTTTATGAAAATTGATAATGTTAAGTTTAAACATAAAGTTTTACCTGGTGATACTTTAATTTTTAAATTAGAACTATTATCCCCAATAAGAAGAGGTATTTGTCACATGCAGGGATACGCGTTTGCAAATGGAAAATTAGTAGCAGAAGCTGAATTAATGGCTCAAATTGTTAAAAATCAATAAGTGTATAGTGTTTAAAAAAAGAAAAACACTAGCTAGTTCAAATTTATAATAAATTAGAAATGAATCAACCATTAGCATATGTGCATCCAGGGGCAAAAATTGCGAAAAATGTTGTAATTGAGCCTTTTACAACAATACATAATAATGTGGTAATAGGCGAGGGGACTTGGATAGGTTCTAATGTGACGATCATGGAAGGAGCTCGTATAGGTAAAAACTGTAACATCTTTCCTGGAGCCGTTATATCAGCTGTTCCACAAGATTTAAAATTTGGAGGAGAAGATTCTTTGGCTGTTATAGGTAATAATACCACTATTAGAGAATGCGTTACTATCAATAGAGGAACAGTAGCCTCTGGTCAAACAATAATAGGTGATAATTGTTTAATTATGGCTACAGCCCATGTTGCTCATGATTGTCATATCGGAAATAATACTATAATAGTAAACGGGGTAGCTCTAGGAGGTCATGTTACTGTTGGAGATCACGCTGTGATAGGTGGACTGGCGGCAGTTCATCAATTCATTTCTATTGGAGATCATGCAATGGTATCTGGAGGTTCATTGGTTCGCAAGGATGTACCTCCCTATACAAAGGCTGCCAAAGAGCCATTATCGTATGTAGGAATTAATTCAGTAGGTCTTAGAAGAAGAGGTTTTTCCACGGAAAAAATTAGAGAAATTCAAGATATATACAGAATTTTATATCAAAAAAATTATAATACAACTCAAGCACTAGCAATCATTGAAGCAGAAATGACAGCTACTCCAGAGCGAGATGAAATTCTTGATTTTATTAGAAATTCATCCAGAGGTATTATGAAAGGTTATACAGGAAATATTTAAAAAAAAAAATAGTAAAATAAAAATGGCAAGTACGGCAGACATTAGAAACGGATTGTGTATTAAGTATAATAACGATATCTTTAAAATCGTTGAATTTTTACATGTTAAACCAGGGAAAGGACCTGCTTTCGTTAGAACTAAATTAAGATCATTAACTTCTGGAAAAGTATTAGATAATACCTTCTCAGCAGGGCATAAAATTGATGTAGTGAGAGTTGAAACACACACTTTTCAGTATTTATATAACGAAGGATCCGAGTTTCATTTTATGAATCAAGAAACTTTTGAACAAATAACTTTAAATAAGGATATTCTAGATGCTCCTGATTTGTTAAAAGAAGGGACTAATGTAATGGTTCAAATTAATACAGAAACAGAAATGCCTTTGTCTGTAGATATGCCAGCTTCAGTAGTTTTAGAAGTAACCTATGCTGAACCAGGAGTAAAAGGAAATACAGCAACGAATGCTACAAAACCTGCGACAGTAGAAACAGGAGCTCAAGTAAACGTACCTTTATTTATCAATGAAGGTGATAAAATCAAAATAGATACAGCAACGGGCGCTTACATGGAGCGTGTTAAGGAATAATGAAATTTCTCAGACAATATAGTTTAGAGGAAATAGCGTCTATTATAAATTGTCAATTTATAGGAGACGCTGGTTTTCCTGTTTTAGGGATGAATGAAATTCATGTCGTTCAGTCAGGCGATATTGTTTTTGTAGATCACCCTAAATATTATGATAAAGCCTTGCAATCCGCAGCTACAATTATTTTGATAAACAAAGAAGTACAATGTCCGGAAGGAAAAGCATTGTTAATTTCTGAGGACCCCTTCAGAGATTTTAATTTTCTCACGAAATATTTTAGACCCTTTCAAGCTTCTAACACATCTATATCTTCTAGTGCTATAATAGGAGAAGGAACTATAATACAACCCAATTGCTTTATTGGTAACAATGTAAAAATAGGCTCAAATTGTTTAATTCATCCCAACGTTTCTATTTATGACCATACGGTTATTGGTGACAATGTTATTATTCATTCAGGAACTATTATTGGAGCAGACGCATTTTATTATAAAAAAAGACCCGAAGGATTTGATCAATTATTGTCAGGAGGAAGAGTAGTGCTTGAAGATAATGTAGGAATTGGAGCATTATGTACAATTGATAAAGGTGTAACAGGGGATACTACTATAGGTGAAGGAACTAAAATAGATAATCAAGTACATATAGGACACGATACTATAATAGGAAAAAAATGTTTAATCGCTTCGCAAACAGGTATTGCAGGTTGTGTTGTTATAGAAGACGAAGTTACATTGTGGGGACAAGTAGGTGTTGCTAGTGGTATAAAAATAGGTAAAAAAGCAGTGATAATGGGGCAAACAGGTGTTACAAAATCACTTGAAGGATCTAAAGCTTATTTTGGTACACCCGCAGAGGAATCTCGTGAAAAATTTAAGCAATTAGCAAACCTTAAAAAAATGCCAGAAATACTTAATAAGTTTAATCAAAACGAAGAATAAATAAAGTATAAAAAGTATACAAAAAATCATATATTCTTTTGAAAAAATAATTTTAAAGTAAAAGTAAAAGGTTTACTTTTGCGTCATATATTTTATAACAAACAATACACATATTATGAGTGTTTTAGTAAATAAAGATTCAAAAATAATCGTACAAGGTTTTACAGGAAGCGAAGGAACTTTTCATGCTTCGCAAATGATAGAGTACGGAACTAACGTAGTAGGAGGAGTGACTCCTGGTAAAGGAGGAGCTACACATTTAGATCGTCCTGTATTTAATACAGTTAAAGATGCAGTAGATCAAGCAGGTGCAGATACGTCTATTATTTTTGTACCACCAGCGTTTGCAGCAGATGCTATTATGGAAGCAGCAGATGCAGGTATTAAAGTTATCATCTGTATTACTGAAGGTATTCCAGTAGCTGATATGATTAAAGCATACGATTATATTAAAGGAAAAGGTTGTAGATTAGTAGGTCCTAACTGTCCAGGTGTAATCACTCCAGAAGAAGCTAAGGTTGGTATCATGCCAGGTTTTGTTTTCAAAAAAGGAAATATTGGAATTGTGTCTAAATCAGGTACTCTTACTTATGAAGCAGCAGATCAAGTAGTTCGTCAAGGATTTGGAATAACTACAGCTATTGGTATTGGTGGTGATCCAATTATTGGAACAACTACAAAAGAAGCTGTTGAATTATTAATGAATGATCCTGAAACACATTGTATCATCATGATCGGTGAAATTGGAGGTCAATTAGAAGCAGATGCAGCTAAATGGATTAAAGCAGACGGTAATCGTAAGCCAGTTGTAGGCTTTATTGCAGGTGAAACGGCTCCAAAAGGACGTACAATGGGACATGCAGGGGCAATCGTTGGAGGAGCTGACGATACAGCTGAAGCTAAAAAACGTATCATGAGAGAAAATGGTATCCATGTTGTAGATTCGCCAGCTGAAATTGGTAAAAAAGTAAAAGAAATATTAGGATAATTTTTTGAGACACATTAATATCATAAAAAAATTCCTGTTTACTAACCCCAAAAGTTAGATAAACAAACACTATTTAAATAAGAAAAAGGCTATCCTAAACTTTAGAATAGCCTTTTTCTTATACTATCTATTTTTTAAAACGGTAAATCCACAGGGATTACAAACCTAGATTACCCCTTACCCTTTGCGGTGAAGATAAAAAAGCACCAAAATTTTTTCCTCAGCTATATTTTGCTAAAATAAATCTACTTTTTTTAGATTTAAAGTTATTTTAACTGTAACACATTTATGATGCGTAGTCTGGGGGATAATTTCATGATCTAAAAAATAAAAGACAAACAAAAAAATTAAATAGATCTGAATATTATTTAATATATATATTAAAAAGAATGTAATTATTCAAACAAAAAAGTTTTTTTGTATAAATTATTTGTTTATTAATTTTAAAAAATTAATAAAAATTGCATTTTAAGTTAAATTTATTTAATTTGCACTATAACTTTACCCACATTTAATAATGACGAACATTACAAGATTATTTGATTTTCCTTATTATCAACTAGAACAGAACAATTTACCAGATGCGTTGGTTACAAAATATAACGGAAAATGGGTTAAAACGTCTACCCAAGAGTATTTAGATAGAGCAAATGCCGTTTCAAGAGCACTTATTGCCATGGGGGTGCAAAAAGATGATAAAATAGCTATTATTTCATCTAATAACAGGACAGAATGGAATATTATGGACATAGGTGTATTACAAATTGGAGCTCAAACAGTTCCCATTTATCCTACCATTTCTGAACAAGATTATGAATATATTCTAAATCATTCTGAATCTAAATATTGCTTCGTATCTGATAAAGAAGTTTTAAGAAAATTAAATTCAATTAAAGCTAATCTATCTAACTTGGTTGCCGTTTTTACATTTGATGAAATTTCAGGCGAAAAAAACTGGGCTGATTTGTTAACTATCGGAAAAGATACCCGTACTCAAAATTTTGTTGAAGAACGTAAAAATAATGTAAAACCAAGTGACTTAGCAACCATTATTTATACTTCTGGGACTACGGGTAAACCTAAAGGTGTGATGTTATCCCATAATAACATTGTATCTAATGTTTTGAATAGTTCTGATAGAATTCCATTAGTAGCAGGTCAAGCAAAAGCTATGAGCTTTCTTCCTATCTGTCATATTTTTGAAAGAGTTATCTTGTACATTTATCAATATTATTCTATTTCAATTTATTTTGCCGAATCTATTGATAAAATTTCAGATAATTTCAAAGAAGTTCAGCCCGATGTTTTTACTGTTGTGCCTCGACTATTAGAAAAAGTGTACGATAAGATTTATGCAAAAGGAACTGAATTAACGGGTATTAAAAAGAAAATTTTCTTTTGGGCAGTAGAATTAGGTTTAAAATATGAACCATACGGTAAAAACGGCTGGTGGTATGAATTTCAATTAAAAATTGCTCGTAAATTGATATTCAGTAAATGGCAAGAAGGCTTAGGAGGAAATGTAAAATTAATGGTTTCTGGAAGTGCGGCACTACAAACTCGATTAACTCGCGTGTTTTCAGCTGCAGGAATGCCAGTAATGGAAGGTTACGGTCTTACCGAAACATCGCCTGTTATAAGTGTAAATGATATGCGTAATGGATTATTTCGAATTGGGACTGTAGGAAAACCTATAAAAAATGTAGAAGTAAAAATAGGAGAAGATGGTGAAATCCTTTTCAAAGGGCCTAACTTAATGATGGGATATTACAAAGATCAAGCACAAACGGATGAAGTAATAAAAGGAGGATATTTCCATACAGGAGATATTGGAGAATTTGATAAAGATGGTTTTTTACGTATAACAGATCGTAAAAAAGAAATGTTTAAAACTTCAGGAGGAAAGTACGTAGCTCCTCAAATTTTAGAAAACACATTCAAACAATCTCGATTCATAGAACAAATAATGGTTATAGGAGAAGGGCAAAAAATGCCAGGAGCTATTATCCAGCCAGCTTTTGAGTTTATAAGAGAATGGGCTCATATTCATCACATAAACATTGGATCTACAAACGAAGAACTTATTCAAAATACAGAAGTAATTAAACGTATTTATCAAGAAATAAATCATTTTAATGCTAAATTCGGAAACTGGGAACAAGTTAAAAAATTCGAACTTACACCAGATGTATGGTCAATAGATGGAGGACAACTCACACCCACTTTAAAACTAAAACGTAAGGTTGTTTTGGAAAAATATAAGGAACTTTATGCAAAAATTTATCAATAGAATTTGTAATACATTTTTTTAATAAAAAATGGGGACTATCTATTAAGATGTTTCTTTTAGATAGTCCTTTTTTTAGGCTCTTTTGTTGGATAATAGTTTTTTGTTCCTAAAAATATAGATTTAAAAAACTAGTTTAAAAACTGTATAATTTCTTTTATTACCTCGTCATTTCCCAATATTTTTCTGTGTCCTAATTCTTTAGTTTCAATAAAAGTTCCGTTGGGCAATTCATTATAAATAGTTTTTCCACAAACAAGAGGAACTTCATAATCCTCTTGGTCGTGTATTACCAAAGTAGGAATAGCAACTTGTTTAGCCGCACCAGCTGCGTCATAATTATGTATAGGCTCACCAAAATTAGTTTCAAATTGTTGTTTCATAAGCTCAGCAATCTCTGGCTTTAAATTCAATTGTTTAACAAAAGAATATAAAATATCAATAATTTTATCCGCAGCTCCAATAGTAACCATTTTTTTTACTTGTAGTCCTCTTTTAACAGAATTAAGTAAAGACATACCTCCCAACGAATGACCAATAGCATAATCAAATGGTCCAAATTGCTTCTCTAATTCAAAATTACAAGCTATAAAATCGGTTATTAAAGTAGTACTAGATTTTGATTTTCCATGCCCTGGGGCATCATAGCTAATTGTAGCATATCCCATTTTTAATAATTCGTCAGCAATCTTAAAAAGTTGAGTACCTCTTCCAGACCAACCATGAACCAGTAAAACTTTTTTTGGACTATCACCATAGTGATAAACTTCTATTGATTTGTTAATTTTAGGAACAAAAAGAGATTTTCTTTGTGATTTTTCAATCATCTGCCATTCTCTTTTTGGAGTTTTGTGCTTTGTAGGTGTTGTAAATAGTCGAATACAAAATTGAGTAGTCAATTTTCTAGAAAAAAAGGCTAATCCTTTTGCCGTATAAATAATTATTTTAGGTACGGTAATACCATTTTGTTTTTTCTTTTTCAAAATAGAATCGTTTTTAGAGCTAAATTAATACAAATAAATTAATCATAGTATAGGTGTTTAAAATAATAGCTATTCAATTTTCACATGATTTATTTAGGAATAAAAAAGAAATTTTATAGATAAATTTCTACTGATTATCTAAGAATGCCTTTTTAAAAAATTGTAATTTTACTTTTTTTAAAAAAATAGTATAATGAAAAAAACAATCGTATTTGGATTTAGTATTTTATGTCTGATAATGTCATGTGCTAGAAATCCTTTTACAGGAAAAAACACAATGGCATTAGTTCCTGATAGTCAGATTTTTCCAACTGCTTTTCAGCAATACAATCAGTTTTTGTCTGAAAATAAAGTAATAAAAGGAACTACTGACGCAAAGCGTGTTGAAAATGTTGGGATGAAAATAAAAACAGCCGCGGAGAGATGGTTAAATGCAAATGGAAATTCAACCTATTTAAAAAATTATGCTTGGGAATATCATTTAGTAGATAGTAAAGAAGTAAACGCTTGGTGTATGCCTGGAGGAAAAATAGTAGTTTATACAGGTATTTTGCCTATCACGAAAGATGAAGCCGGAATGGCAGCAGTTATGGGGCATGAAGTGGCACACGCACTTGCTAATCATGGACAACAACGTATGAGTGCAGGTTTATTACAACAAGCAGGAGCTATAGGAGTAGCTATTGCTACGAGTAGTAAATCACAACAACAACAAGCTGAGTTTATGCAATATTACGGATTAGCATCTCAAGTAGGAGGAATGCTCCCTTTTAGTAGAGCACATGAATCAGAAGCAGATCAAATAGGACTGTTACTTATGGCTATTGCAGGTTATAATCCTGAAAATGCAGTATATGTTTGGGAGCGTATGTCAGCTAAAGCAGGAGGACAAGCACCGCCTGAATTTATGAGTACACACCCTAGTAACGAAACTCGTATTACGAATCTAAAACAATGGATTCCTAATGTAAAAATAGAAGCCGCTAAATTTGGTGTTGTATTTAAATAAAAAAGACTACTTTAGAAGCCCCGTAAGGGGCTTTTATTTTTTAATTTAAATCAAAAAAAAAATGCAACCACTTCAAAAAGGAGATAAAAAGTTGTTAAATGCTTGGGCTTTTTATGATTGGGCAAATTCAGTATATAGTTTAGTTATAACTTCTGCTATCTTTCCTATTTATTACAGTGCTATTTTTAAGATTAGAGGAAATCATTTTGTTGCTATTTTTGGATATCATTTCAAAGATACCGCTGTCATTTCTTTTTTAACAGCAATAGCTTTTGTTGTAGTAGCCCTCATTTCACCCATATTATCAGGAATAGCAGATTATGTTGGAAATAAAAAGGCATTTCTTCGATTCTTTTGTTATATGGGAGGAGTTGCTTGTATGGCATTATATTGGTTTACTTCAAGTAATTTATTGTTAAGTTTTACAATATATCTTTTAGGGCTAATTGGCTTCTGGGGAAGCTTAGTGTTTTATAATTCCTATTTACCAGATATAGCTTACCCTGAACAGCAAGATGCCGTAAGTGCACGTGGATTTTCTATGGGATATTTAGGGAGTACTCTTTTGCTATTAGTTAATTTGGGGATGGTAATGAGTGCTGATTCTAATGGAGAAGCAATTGAAATGATGCGCTATTCTTTTGTAATGACAGGTATTTGGTGGATCGCTTTTAGTCATATTACCTATTATTATCTCCCCAAAGGAGTTAGTACAGGTCATAGAGTAACAAGAGCTGTAATTTTAGATGGTTTCCGAGAATTACAATTAGTTTGGAAAGAATTAAAAAAAAATCTAGCATTAAAACGGTATTTAGCTAGTTATTTTGTTTTTATTATGGCTGTTCAAACAGTAATGTTGGTAGCTACCTATTTTGGTGCTGAGGAAATAACTTGGAAAACAGACAGCCAAAAAACATCAGGATTAATAGTAAGTATTTTATTAATTCAATTAGTAGCAATTATAGGAGCTTATTTGACATCTAGAGCTTCTCGTAAGTTAGGGAATATCAAAGTGTTGATTTTCTTAAACGCATGCTGGGCTATTTTATGTATAGTCGCTTTTTATGTAAAAACACCCGTTCAATTTTATGGAACAGCAGGTTTTGTAGGACTGGTAATGGGGGGAATTCAATCATTAGCTCGTTCTACTTATTCAAAATTTTTACCAGAAACTACAGATACTGCTTCTTATTTTAGTTTTTATGATGTAACAGAAAAAATAGGTATTGTCATAGGAATGTCTATTTACGGTATTATTGATCAAATTACAGGAACCATGAGGAATTCAGTTTTATTTTTGGCTGTATTCTTTATAATAGGTCTTCTACTGCTTTTAAGAGTTCCCAAGGATAAATACTTAAATTATTAAAAGAAATGGCATAGAACTTGAAAGTCTAACCCGGTTTATAAAACCTGATATGTATTTAGGGCTTTGTAAATCAATGTTTTTTACACTGTTTATTATGATAAAGACTAAACAGATGAAATTTTTTTAATGTCAAAATGGCTTAGTTTACAATATGTCACAACAAAAAATCATTACACTAGACAATATGTCACTTCAAGAAATAGATCATGAAGCAGAATTAATTCCTCTTTTAACACCTGAAGATGAAGAAGAAATGAATAAAGAAAGTCTTCCAGAAGATTTGCCTATTTTGCCCTTGCGTAATACGGTGCTTTTTCCAGGAGTAGTAATTCCTATTACTGCGGGTAGAGATAAATCAATAAAATTATTGAATGATGCAAATGGTTTGAATAAAATTATAGGGGTAGTTTCTCAAAAAAATGAAGAAGACGAAGATCCTACGGAAGATCAAATCAATAAAGTAGGTACAGTAGCCCGCATTTTAAAAATTTTAAAAATGCCAGATGGAAATGTTACCGTTATTTTACAGGGTAAAAAACGCTTTGAAATAGATACTGTAACTACAACAGAACCTTATATAAGAGCTACGATAAAAGAAGTCCCCGAAATTCGTCCATTCCAAACAGATAATGAGTTAAATGCAATTATAGATTCGATCCGAGAGCTAGCAATTCAAATAATCAAGGAAAGCCCGAATATTCCTACAGAAGCTACTTTTGCTATCAAAAATATTGAAAGTGATCCTTTCTTGGTAAGTTTTGTCTCTTCTAATATGAATCTAACAGCAGAAGAAAAACAAAAACTATTAGAAATACATGATCTAAAAGAACGTGCCTTAGAAACATTAAAGCACATGAATGTTGAACTTCAAAAATTAGAATTGAAGAATGATATTCAATCAAAAGTTCGTTTTGATTTAGATCAGCAACAGCGCGAATATTTCTTGCAACAACAGATGAAAACCATACAAGAAGAACTAGGGGGGAATTCTGCAGAGCAAGAGATAGAAGAAATGCGCAAAAAAGCCAAAGTTAAAAAATGGGAAGAAAAAGTAGGAGAGCATTTTGAAAAAGAATTGCAAAAGTTACAAAGAACCAATCCGAACTCACCAGATTTTAGTATTCAGCGTAATTATTTAGAACTTTTCCTAGAATTACCTTGGAATGAATATACCAAAGATGATTTTGACTTAAAAAGGGCACAAACTATATTAGATCGTGATCATTATGGTATGGAAGAAATTAAAAAACGTATCATAGAACACCTAGCTGTTTTAAAATTACGAAATGATATGAAATCTCCGATATTGTGTTTTACAGGACCTCCAGGAGTAGGGAAAACGTCTATTGGACGCTCTATTGCAGAAGCTTTAGGCCGTGAGTATGTACGTATGTCTTTAGGTGGCTTGCGTGATGAAGCCGAAATTAGAGGGCATAGAAAAACATACATAGGAGCAATGCCTGGACGTATTTTGCAAAATTTAAAAAAAGTAAAATCATCAAACCCTGTTTTCATTTTAGATGAAATTGATAAATTATCAAATAGTCATAATGGCGATCCTTCATCAGCTTTGTTAGAAGCATTAGATCCTGAGCAAAACAAAGAATTTTATGATAATTTTCTAGAAATGGGATTTGATTTGTCTAAAATCATGTTTATTGCTACCTCTAATAATATTTCAGCCGTACAACCCGCTCTTAGAGATCGTATGGAAATTATAACCATGACAGGGTATACCGTTGAAGAAAAAATTGAAATTGCAAAACAACATTTAGTTCCAAAACAAATAAAAGACCACGGATTGAATCCTAAACAATTTTCTATTGGTAAAAAACAAATAGAAAAAATTGTAGAAGGCTACACGCGTGAATCAGGGGTGCGTGGTTTAGAAAAAAAGATCGCACAGATGATTCGTAATGCAGCAAAATCTATAGCGATGGAAGAGGAGTACAATGTAAAAGCTACCGATGAAGATGTTATAAAAGTATTAGGCGCTCCTCGTATGGAACGTGATAAGTATGAAAATAATGAAACCGCAGGAGTTGTTACAGGTTTAGCATGGACTAGTGTGGGAGGAGATATTTTATTTATCGAATCAATTATTTCAGCAGGTAAAGGAGGACTCACTTTTACAGGAAATATAGGAACTGTAATGAAAGAATCCATTACAATTGCCATGGAATATGTAAAAGCTAATACAAGTAGTCTAGGTATAGATGCCGAAATTTTTACTAAATACAATATTCATGTACATATTCCAGAAGGAGCTACTCCTAAAGACGGACCAAGTGCAGGTATAGCCATGTTAACTTCTTTGGTTTCCTTATTAACACAAAAAAGAGTTAAAAAACAATTGGCAATGACAGGCGAAATAACTTTAAGAGGGAAGGTATTGCCAGTAGGAGGTATAAAAGAAAAAATATTAGCCGCTAAGCGAGCTAAAATCAAAGAAATCATCCTATGCGTAGAAAACAAACGAGATATAGATGAAATTAACTCTGATTATTTAGAAGGATTAACCTTTCATTATGTGAGTGAAATGAGCGAAGTACTCGAAATAGCAATTACAAAAGAAAAGGTAAAAAATCCAAAAACATTATAAGATAAAAAACGGCTACATTAAAATAGCCGTTTTTTTATGAAAAAATAATATCTTCGCCCTGCGTTATAAATATTTTAATTAACGCAAATTTTGATGCGACTTAAATTCCTATTCTTAGCTTATATCTTTTCCTCTTCTATCTATTCACAAATAGGAGGGAATGGTGTATATCGTTTTTTAAATTTGACTACATCGCCTAGACAAGTAGCTTTAGGAGGAAAAGCAATTACAATATACGATAATGATGTAAATCAGCCTATCTTGAATCCAGCCTCTATTAATCAAGAAATGGATGGAAAGTTAGCGGTTAATTATGGTAGCTATTTAGGAGATATAAGTTATGGAACAGCATCTTATGCCTTGATCTATGATAGACACGTTCAAACAATTCATGGAGGAATATCTTATATTAACTATGGTAAATTTGATGGAAGAGATGAGTTAGGTACTCAAACAGGTAATTTCACTGCTAACGAATTAGCCATGTCTTTAGGTTATGCATATAATATTCCTAGAAGCGATTGGTACTTAGGAGTAAATGCGAAACTAATTGCTTCTTCTTTAGAAAATTATCAATCATTTGGAATAGCTACTGATATTGGAGTTACTTATTTAGACGAGCAGAAATCTGTAAACTACGCCTTATTGATTAAGAATTTTGGAACTCAGATAACAACCTATAACGGAATACAAGAAAACTTACCGTTTGAAGTAATGTTAGGAGTTTCTCAAAAATTAGAACATTTACCAATACGTTGGCATCTAACATTGGATAATCTACAAAAATGGCAACTAGCATTTTCTAATCCTGCAAGAAGCGAACAAACTTTAGACGGAACAGTAAAAGAAGAAGAAATAGGTTTTTTAGGAAATGCCATACGCCATGTAATCTTAGGTGCTGAAATTTTACCAGATAAAGGAATTAATTTTAGAATAAGTTATAATTTTAGAAGAGCAGCTGAACTTAAAATACTAGAACAACGCACTTTTTCTGGGTTCTCAGCAGGAATAGGGATTCGTTTTTCTAAATTTCGTTTTGATTATTCTTACGCAAGGTATACTTTAGCGTCCAATACTTCTATGTTTGGATTAACTATAAATCTTTAAAAATTGAAAAAAATTACAATTGCAATTGATGGATTTTCCTCTACAGGGAAAAGTACTTTAGCGAAACAAGTAGCAAAAGAATTAGGATATGTGTATGTAGACACAGGAGCTATGTATCGAGCTGTTACTTATTTTGCTATGCAACAGAATTTAATTGATGAGTTAGAATTTAATGTTAAGCATTTAATAGAACTTTTACCAACGTTAAATTTAACTTTTCAGTTTAATCCAAGTCTTGGGTTTGCAGAAATGCACTTGGATGGAATTAATATAGAAAAAGAAATACGCACATTAGAGGTCTCTAACTATGTGAGTAAAATTGCAGAAATATCAGAAGTTCGGACTCTGTTAGTAAATCAACAAAAACAAATGGGGATTGATAAAGGGGTCGTAATGGATGGTCGTGATATAGGAACTGTTGTTTTTCCAGATGCAGAAGTTAAATTATTTATGACTTCCAGAGCAGATGTTCGTGCGCAACGTCGTTTTGACGAACTGACTGAAAAAGGACAGTTGGTTTCGTATGATCGGGTGTTGGAAAATGTATTGCAACGAGATCATATTGATACCACACGTAAAGATTCGCCACTAGTTAAAGCAAATGATGCTATAGAAATTGATAATTCAGAATTAACACGGGAAGAACAATTTGAATGGGTTATGAATATTATTAAAGAGAAAATATAAAAAAAACGGATATTTTTTTATAGAATCGTTATAAAGTACTGATTTTTTCATAGATTTACTCGCTTTTTAGAATATAATAACCAAATCAAAACGTATGAATATAAAAATTAGACTAACCCTAATGAGCTTTTTACAGTTTTTTGTGTGGGGAGCTTGGTTAATTACAGTTGGGAATTACTGGTTTGGAACCAAACAATGGAGCGGAGCGGAGTTTGGAGCCATTTTTTCAACACTTGGAATATCTTCTATTATTATGCCAGCTATTACAGGAATTGTGGCTGATAAATGGATGAATGCTGAAAGATTATACGGAATACTTCATATATTAGGAGGATTGTGTGTAGCTTATCTCCCACAAGTAGATAATCCAACCACTTTTTATTGGGTTATTTTTGCTGCAATGATGTGTTATATGCCTACTATTTCCTTATCCAATTCTGTAGCATACACAATTTTAAAAGAAAATGATTTCGATGTAGTTAAGGTATTTCCTCCTATTCGTGTATGGGGTACTGTAGGGTTTATTTTAGCCATGTGGGCTACTAATTTAACAGGAAATAAAGCATCTGCTAATATGTTTTATATTTCAGCGTTAACAGCCTTGGTTTTGGGCGTGTATTCATTTACTCTACCAGCTTGTAAACCTCAAAACTTAATTGATGAAAATGCTACATTATCTAAAAAATTAGGTTTAGACTCGTTTAAATTATTTGGAACTTATAAAATGGCATTGTTTTTTGTTTTTTCTATGTTTTTAGGAGGAGCATTACAATTGACTAATATGTACGGAGATGTGTTTTTGTCAGAATTTGGAAATATGCCTCAATATGCAGATAGTTTAATAGTTAAAAACTCGACCCTAATAATGTCTATTTCTCAAATTTCAGAAACATTATTTATATTAGCCATTCCCTTTTTTCTAAAACGTTTTGGTATTAAGCAAGTAATGTTAATTTCTATGCTAGCATGGGTGTTGCGTTTTGGATTGTTTGCTTATGGAAATCCTGCAAGTGGATTATGGATGATTATTTTGTCATGTGTTGTATACGGAATGGCATTTGATTTCTTTAATATTTCAGGCTCTTTATTTGTAGAAACAACAACAGACTCCTCTATTCGTTCTTCTGCACAAGGATTGTTTATGATGATGACAAATGGTTTTGGATCATTCTTTGGAGGATTAATTAGTGGCAAAGTAATAGATGCTTATTTTACAATCAATGGTCAAAGAGATAGGCATAATATTTGGTTTTCTTTTGCTATATATGCGTTAATTATAGCAATTGCTTTTGCCTTTTTATTTAAGCACAAACATAATCCTAAAGATGTTGAGTCTTTCTCGCACTAAGAGGAAATAAATTATTTTAAAGCCGATTTTACTAAAAATCGGCTTTTTTTGTTTATAAAAAGAGAAAACTATTTGTTAGTTAATTAATTATGTGTAATTTTGCAGACCTTTTAGCGGTAGGTGTATCTAAAAGGATTTCAAGTAATTATATGTAAAACGCTTCTGTTTTTTACTGCTTAATGAAACACCGAAGAAACAGAATACAAATTTAAAAAATCAGATCATGTCTGAAATTACAAAAGAACAAGAACAATTTTTAGCAGATTTTAACTGGCATAACTATGCTGAAGGTATTGATGCAGTAGATGCTAAA
Source organism: Flavobacterium columnare NBRC 100251 = ATCC 23463 (assembly GCF_002530675.1). Classification (GTDB taxonomy): domain Bacteria; phylum Bacteroidota; class Bacteroidia; order Flavobacteriales; family Flavobacteriaceae; genus Flavobacterium; species Flavobacterium columnare. Next base: position 37,335 of record NZ_PCMX01000006.1, on the reverse strand, counting down.
AATTTACAAGAGTTTGAAGATTTAGTAGCAAAAACTTTCATTTCTACAGGTGCTGAAGAAGTTGTTGAAGGGGTTGTTGTTAGAATTACTGAAAGAGATGCAATTGTTGACATCAATGCAAAATCAGAAGGTGTTATATCTTTAAACGAGTTCCGTTATAATCCTAACTTAAAAGTAGGTGATAAAGTAGAAGTATTAATTGATATCCGTGAAGATAAATCAGGTCAGTTAGTATTATCTCACAAAAAAGCTAGAACAATCAAAGCATGGGATAGAGTTATCGCTGCTAACGAGTCTGGTGAAATCGTTAATGGTTTCGTAAAATGTAGAACTAAAGGTGGTATGATCGTTGACGTATTCGGAATCGAAGCATTCTTACCAGGTTCTCAAATTGATGTGAAACCTATCCGTGACTACGATCAGTATGTAAACAAAATGATGGAATTTAAAGTGGTTAAAATTAACCATGAATTCAAAAACGTTGTTGTTTCTCACAAAGCGCTTATCGAAGCTGATATTGAAGTTCAGAAAAAAGAAATCATTGGCCAATTAGAAAAAGGTCAAGTATTAGAAGGTGTGGTTAAAAACATCACTTCTTACGGTGTATTCATTGACTTAGGAGGTGTAGATGGATTAATCCACATCACTGACTTATCTTGGTCAAGAATCAATCACCCATCTGAAGTATTAGAATTAGACCAAAAATTAAACGTAGTAATCTTAGACTTTGATGATGAGAAAACACGTATCCAATTAGGTTTAAAACAATTAAACGCTCACCCTTGGGATGCTTTAGATGCTAACTTAGCAGTTGGGGATAAAGTAAAAGGAAAAGTAGTTGTTTTAGCTGATTACGGTGCTTTCATTGAAGTGGCTGAAGGTGTTGAAGGTTTAATCCACGTTTCTGAAATGTCTTGGTCTACACACTTACGTTCAGCTCAAGATTTCGTGAAAATTGGTGATGAAGTAGAGGCAGTTATCTTAACTTTAGATAGAGAAGAAAGAAAAATGTCTTTAGGTATCAAACAATTAACAAATGATCCTTGGACAGATATTACTGCTAAATATCCAGTGGCTTCTAAACATACAGGTACAGTAAGAAACTTTACTAACTTTGGTATTTTCGTAGAATTAGAAGAAGGTATTGATGGTTTAGTGTATATTTCTGACTTATCATGGACTAAGAAAATTAAACACCCATCTGAATTTGTTAACGTAGGTGACAAATTAGACGTGGTAGTATTAGAATTAGACGTTGATGCACGTAAATTATCTTTAGGTCACAAGCAAACTACTGCTAATCCATGGGATAAGCATGAAGATGCTTTTGCAGTAGGAACTGTACATAATGGTACGATCTCTGAAATGGTTGACAAAGGAGCAACTGTAGATTTCGGTGATGATGTTGTAGCATTTATCCCTACACGTCACTTAGAAAAAGAAGATGGTAAAAAATTGAAAAAAGGGGATACTGCTGACTTCAAAGTAATTGAGTTCAACAAAGAATTCAAAAGAGTAGTAGCGTCTCATACAGCTATCTTCCGCGAGGAAGAAGAAAAAGTAGTTAAAGAAGCAGAAGCTAAAACTACTTCTAATCAATCTGAGAAATCAACTTTAGGTGATATCGACGCTTTAGCTGAATTAAAAGCTAAAATGGAAAGAGGAGAAAAATAATCTTTCATTTCTTTATATAAAAAAACCCGCATTTGCGGGTTTTTTTTGTTGTAAGATTCTTTTGATAAGAGTCCTATGATTGCATTTTTTAAGCCAATAGGATGTGTTTTTTAGACACAATGCACAAATCCGTATTTTAGAAAAAAAAACGTGTATTTTTATCTTGATTAGCCTTTTCATCTTTATCAAAACAATGTAAAAAATATTTTTTTAAAAAACAGTTTCTTTAAAATTTTTAAAGCCCAATCCTTATAAAAAAATGATCACAGGAAAATTTTATAAGTAAGTTTTATAGATGAATAAAAAGTTACTCAATTATTGGATGGTTTGGAATTTCTTAAATCATAAATGTGTTCAAATTCAAATAAAAGCACTAAATTTACATTCCAAACGAAATAACACAATATGAGTCATAAAACGCTCCTGACTTCTAAGGAAGTAAATATTATACTCCATCGTTTGGTTTGTCAACTTATTGAAAATCATCTCGATTTTTATGAAACGGTTTTAATCGGTATTCAGCCCAGAGGAACGTATTTAGCGAAACGTTTGGTTCAAATACTTGAACAAGAATATCAAGTAAAAAATATTTCCTTAGGATTCTTAGATATTACTTTTTTCCGTGACGATTTTCGTCGTGGCGAAACTTTGGAAGCCAACAAAACACAAATCGATTTCTTGATTGAAGGGAAAAAGGTCATTTTTATCGACGATGTTTTGTATACCGGTAGAAGTATCAATGCCGCTTTACAAGCTATGCAATCTTTCGGACGTCCTGTAGAGGTGGAACTTTTAGTGTTGATAGACCGTCGTTTTAGTCGTCATTTGCCCATACAACCTGATTACAGAGGGCGTCAAGTAGATGCGATTAATAATGAAAAAGTAGTAGTAAAGTGGCAAGAAATCCACGGAGAAGATTCAGTTGAAATAATTACCAAATAAAATGAAGGAGTTAAGTGTAAATCACCTTTTAGGAATAAAATATATTACAGAAGAAGATATTCAGTTGATTTTTGAAACAGCCGATCATTTTAAAGAAGTAATTAATCGTCCGATAAAAAAAGTACCTTCTTTACGCGATATTACAATTGCTAATATCTTTTTTGAAAATAGCACGCGCACCAAGCTTTCTTTTGAATTAGCCCAAAAAAGATTATCGGCTGATGTGGTAAATTTTGCAGCTTCGAGTTCATCGGTAACCAAAGGGGAAACGCTGATTGATACGGTGAATAATATTTTGGCGATGAAAGTAGATATGGTCGTGATGCGTCATTCTTCGCCGGGAGCAGCTGTTTTTTTATCTAAAAATGTAAAAGCAAGTATTGTAAATGCAGGTGATGGGGCACATGAACATCCTACACAAGCCTTATTAGACGCATATACTATTCGAGAACGTTTGGGGGATGTAGCAGGAAAAAAAGTGGTTATAGTAGGAGATATTTTACATTCGCGCGTTGCATTGTCAAATATTTACTCCCTGCAAAAGTTAGGCGCTCAGGTAAAAGTTTGTGGTCCTAATACATTAATTCCTAAGTATATTCGTGAATTAGGAGTAGAGGTAGAGCCAAATTTAAGAAAAGCATTAGAATGGTGTGATGTGGCTAATATGTTACGTGTACAAAATGAGCGTTTGGATATAAATTATTTTCCATCTACTAGAGAATATACTATGCAATATGGTTTGGATAAAGAATTATTAGATTCTCTAAATAAAGAAATAGTAATCATGCATCCGGGGCCAATCAATCGAGGTGTTGAAATTACGAGTGATGTAGCTGATTCTAAACAATCGGTTATTTTAAATCAGGTAGAAAATGGAGTGGCAGTTCGTATGGCTGTGATCTATTTATTAGCCTCAAAGATTAAATAAAAAGAATTGTCATTTTTATTTAAGAAATACTTAATTTAATAAAAAAAGAAGTGATGAAAGTTGATCATAAAGGGCATACTACCATTATAAAAGATACAGAGGGGAGTTCAGATGTTTTTTTACAAAAATTGATAAGTCAATACAATACCTTTAAAGATGTTAATTTAATTATTGATATTACACATGATCATTCGGTTGATTTAGCGGCCATTAATTCTTTTATAGGGTTATCAGATAAGCATAAGGCACTAAAAAAATCGTTTGTATTGGTAGCAGAAGGAATTGATTTTAATGAAATTCCTGATACTATTTTAGTGGTTCCTACTTTATTAGAAGCACATGATATAATAGAAATGGAAGAGATAGAACGGGATTTGGGTTTCTAGTTTTTTTATAGAACAAGATAAAAACAAGAACTTGTCCTAAAAATTTAGGACAGCCTTTTTTTCATTGCTAAAATATCAGGATATCTATCAGAGATAATTTTTGTATATATGATTCTAAAAAATAAAGTTTCAAAACTTATTTATATTGTTTTGTTTAACTACAAAGCGCATAAAGGGCTTAGCCAAAATAATAAAAAACGAATTAAGTAGGTTTGTTTTTGTTTCTAAAAGAATTGAGAACGTTTGAATTTGTTTAAGAAATTTATAAAAAACATTTAATACGTAATTTGGGTTAAAGAATAATAATCCTTCTTTTAAAAGGGATGTAGATAAAACAAGAACAAGAGGGAAAGAATAAAAAGAGGGCTCAAAAGAGCCCTCTTATATAATTATTCTTCATCTTCACTGTCATCTTCACTTTCGTCCTCGTCATCAGAATCCTGATCATCAGAATCTTCTTCGTCTTTTTCTTCGTCTGATGCAGCGTCAGAGTCGATTTCTAAATCTTTTAATGCGTCTAGTGTGTCATCACCATCGATATCGTCATCGTCGTCAAAATTCACAATTCGATCGGCTAATTTAGTGCTTACTTTTACTAAATAAATAGTGTCTTCAGTTCTAACTTCAACAGCTTCGATTGTTTCATTTTTAGCATTTTTAAAACGAATGATGTCAGAATCATCATAACCTTCAGGGAATTTCTCTACTAAAAGGTTTAAAATTTCACTCGTAAGCTTTGAATAATCTACAATAACTCTTTTCATAAATTGGGGATAATCTTTTTTATTGACCTAAAACGTATGCAAAAATTAGTGGAGCAACAATAGTTGCATCGGATTCAACAATGAATTTTGGAGTTGTAATATCTAATTTACCCCAAGTAATTTTTTCATTAGGGACAGCACCAGAATATGAACCGTAACTAGTGGTTGAGTCGGAAATTTGACAGAAATAACTCCAGAAAGGAACGTCGTGCATTTCCATATCTTGGTATAACATAGGAACAACACAAATAGGGAAATCACCTGCAATACCACCTCCTATTTGGAAAAATCCTATTCCTTTTCCTTCGCAGTTTTTAGTGTACCAGTCTGCTAACCACATCATATATTCCACACCACTTTTCATAGTAGTTGCTTGAAATTGACCTTTAATACAATATGAAGCAAAAATATTACCCATTGTACTATCTTCCCATCCTGGTACTACTATAGGTAGGTTTTTTTCGGCAGCAGCCACCATCCAAGAATCCTTTGGATCAATTTCATAGTATTGTTCTAATACACCAGAATTAATCATTTGGTACATGAATTCATGAGGGAAATATCTTTCGCCAGATTTATCAGCTTTGTTCCAAATATCGTATAAATGTGATTGTAAACGACGGAATGCTTCTTCTTCTGGAATACAGGTATCTGTTACACGATTGTAATGATTTTCTAATAAGTCCCATTCTTCTTGTGGTGATAGATCACGATAGTTAGGGACTCTTTTGTAGGAATTATGAGCAACAAGGTTCATAATATCTTCTTCTAAGTTAGCACCAGTACATGAAATGATGTGTACTTTGTCTTGACGAATCATTTCTGCTAATGATTTACCTAATTCAGCAGTACTCATGGCTCCTGCTAAAGTAATCATCATTTTACCATTGTCTAACAAATGCTCTTCATATCCCTTAGCAGCATCTACCAAAGCAGCTGCATTGAAATGAAGGTAATGTTTTTCAATAAATTGACTAATAGGTCCTTTACTCATTTTTATTATCGTTTGTGTTTGTATTTTTATGATTATTTTTTATTGTAGCCTAAGATCTCCAAAATTTCTTCAGCTTTTTGTTCTTCTGAAAAAACTTCTGTTGCAAAAATGCCATTTTTATCTTTATCAATCAAGATGTGTTTAGGTTGTGGTAAAATGCAGTGATGTAAACCTCCGTGTCCCCCTATGGTTTCTTGATAAGCACCTGTATTAAAGAAGCCAATATACAAAGGTTTTTCTTTATTGTATTTAGGAAGATAAATAGCGTTCATGTGTTGTTCAGAATTATAATAATCGTCTCCATCACAGGTTAATCCGCCTAATAAGACCCTTTCATAAGTGTCATTCCAACGATTTACGGCCAACATAACGAATCGTTTGTTGATTGCCCATGTATCAGGAAGTGTTGTGATAAAAGATGAGTCTATCATGTTCCAATTTTCTCTATCATTTTGCTTTTTTTGATACAATACTTGATAGATAGCTCCTCCTGCTTCTCCAACTGTAAAAGAACCAAATTCAGTAAAGATATGAGGAACAGGAACTTCTGCTTCGTCACAAGCAATTTTAATTTGGTTTAAGATTTCATCTACCATGTACTGATAATCGTATTCAAAGGCTAACGAATTTTTTATAGGAAATCCTCCTCCAATGTTTAAACTATCCAAAGTAGGGCATTCTTTTTTTAGATTAATGTAAACCTTCATACATTTTAATAACTCATTCCAGTAATAAGCGGTATCGCGTATACCCGCATTAATAAAAAAGTGAAGCATTTTTAATTCAACTTTTTTATTGTCTTGAATGTTTTTTCTGTAAAAAGGGACAATATCTTTATAACCTATTCCTAAACGAGAGGTATAAAATTCAAATTTAGGTTCTTCTTCTGCTGCTATACGGATTCCTATTTTAAATTTACCATCTATTTCTTCTTGTAATAGGTCTAACTCTTCAAAATTATCAATTACAGGCACTGTATTTCTATGGCCATTATTGATTAGTCGGGCAATATTGGTTACATATTGTCCGCGTTTAAAACCATTGCAAACAACAAAAGTGTTTTTATTGATTCTTCCATCTTCCATTAATTTTTCAACAATATTGATATCAAAAGCAGAAGAAGTTTCAATGTGAATATTGTTTTTTAAAGCTTCATTTAAAATAAATTCAAAATGTGAACTTTTAGTACAATAACAATAATAATATTTTGCCTCATATCCATGTTTTTCCATGGCATTACGAAACCACATTTTAGCTTTGTTAATGTTTTGTGAAATCTTAGGTAAATAAGTAAACTTTAGAGGTGTTCCGTATTGCTCTACCAACTTCATTAGGTCAATACCATGAAATTGTAGATGATCTTTACTTAAAGTGAACTCTTCTTGAGGAAAATAAAAGGTTTGATTGATTAAGTCGAAATATTTTGTATTCATTTAGTTATAAATAAATTGTAATTAAAATTAATAAAAAAAACTCTATACAATTTATTCAAATACGAATATTCGCAAAAATGATTTCTAGTTCAGTGTAAAGGGGTTCATCCATAGCTGGCAAAAATAAAAAATAATAACTTTTTACTCCAAAGATTTTTTTTAAAAAAATCAATTTTTATAATCATTAAAAGCGGTTAAGATATCAACCTCTTCTACTATTTGATTTATTACACATTGACCAATAGAATTTAGAAGGCTAAATTGTACTTTTCCAAATTCGTTTTTCTTGTCGTGAATTAATAAATTCATAATGGCTTGAATTTCATCCGTATCAAAAGAAATAGAGTCATATAGGGTACGGATTAAATTTTTTATTTCTAGATATTCATCTACAGATAAAAGTTCTTTTTTAAATGACAAAAAAGCCTCTAGTATCATACCGCAGGCAATAGCTTCACCATGAAGTAATCGTTCTTTGTTAGGATGTTCTAGAAAATAAGTTTCAATAGCATGTCCCAATGTATGTCCAAAGTTTAGGGTTTTTCTAATGCCTTTTTCTTTTGGATCTTGTTCTACAATTTTTGTTTTTATAGCTATTGATTCTTCAATGATTGAATCAAAATCTTGGAAATTAATACGAGAAATATCTTTAAAGTGGTTCCAATGATTTTTGTTAGCAATAAGTCCATGTTTAAGCATTTCAGCTAAGCCGGAACGAAGTTCTCTTTGTGATAACGAATGTAAGTATTGAGTATCAATGAGCACCATGTCAGGTTGTGTAATAGTTCCAATTTGATTTTTGAGTCCACCTAAATCAACTCCGTTTTTTCCTCCAATAGAAGCATCTACCATAGATAATAGTGTTGTAGGAATGTTTATAAAAGAAAGCCCTCTTTTAAAAGAAGAAGCAATAAATCCTCCCATGTCTGTAATGACACCTCCCCCGATGTTAATAATTAAACTTTTTCTATCTGCTTCCAATTCAGTTAAAGCTTCCCAGACATTCACACAAGTGTCAATTGTTTTCGTTTCTTCACCAGCTTCTAGTTCTATTATTTCTAAAGATACTTCGGTTTCTAAATAAGGTAAAAAACGCGGCAAGCAATACTCGTTCGTATTTTCATCTACTAGAATGAAAATTTTAGAAAAATGATTTTTCTTTAGAAAAAGATTTAATATAGAATAGTTATCATTTACGAAGTGTATTGAAGAAGAAACCTGCATTTTTTGAGAATTAAGTTTTTTGTGCAAAATAAAATAAAAAATACTATATAAATTATGAAGTCATGACTTTATATTTGCATAACAAAAAAAATAAAATGGAAAAAATATTTGACAATACACAAAATGCTTTTAGTTTAAAAAGCGATACAGAGTTAGAGAGAGCCCATTTTTTGTTTAAAGTAATTGATTCAGAGCCTTTAGTTAAAATAGGTACAGCTGTTACAAATTTTGCTTTAAAAGCAAAACTACCAGTAGAAGGATTGATTAGAGCTACGGTGTTTGATCATTTCTGTGGAGGTGTTTCTGAAGAGGATTGTATTCCAGTAGTAGATAAAATGTTCATAAAAGGAGTTTCATCTGTTTTAGACTATTCTGTAGAAGGTAAAGAAGATGAAACAGCTTTTGACGATGCAATGAATAAGACATTAAAAATTATTCTTTTTGCTAAAGAAAAAAAAGCCATCCCTTTTGCTGTTTTTAAACCTACTGGGTTTGGACGATTTGAGTTGTATCAAAAAATAGGAGAAGGAGAAGTACTAACAGAATCAGAACAAGCTGAGTGGAAGCGAGTAGAAGAGCGTTTTGATAAAGTTTGTAAGTTAGCTTACGAAAACGATATTGCTTTATTAATTGATGGAGAAGAAAGTTGGATGCAAGATGCTGCTGATAATTTAGTGGCTCAAATGATGCAAAAATATAATAAAGAAAAAGCTATCGTATATAATACATTACAAATGTATCGTTGGGATCGTTTAAAATATTTAAAAAAATTACATGCTCAAGCCGAAAAAGAAGGATTTCATATAGGAATGAAACTAGTTCGAGGTGCATACATGGAAAAAGAAAATACAAGAGCACAAGAAAAAGGATATAAAAGTCCAATATGTGAATCTAAGCAAGCTACAGATTCTAATTTTAACGATGCAGTAGCTTATATGATGGAACATATTGATAAAATGGCCATTTTTGCAGGAACTCATAATGAAGAGAGTTCGTACAAACTAATGGAAATGATGATACATCAAGGAGTTGCTAAAAATGATTTTAGAGTTTGGTTTGGTCAACTATACGGAATGAGCGATAATATTAGCTACAACTTAGCGGCTAACGGTTATAATGTAGCTAAATATCTGCCTTTTGGTCCAGTTAAAGAGGTAATGCCTTATTTAATTAGAAGAGCAGAAGAAAACACATCAGTAGCAGGTCAAACAAGTAGAGAGCTTACATTGATAAAAAAAGAAAGAAACAGAAGAAATAAAAAATAAAAATATTGCAGTTTTAAAAATCAAACTGCAATATTTAGGATATTTATAATTAGATGAATTTAACTATTTTAGGTTGTTATGCTGCTACCCCAAGGACATTTACAAATCCTACATCGCAGGTTTTAGAGATTAATAATCGCTTATTTTTAATTGATTGTGGTGAAGGGACACAAACACAATTAAGAAAAAAAAAGATTCGCTTTACAGCTATTAATCAAATTTTTATATCTCATTTGCATGGAGATCATTTCTATGGATTGATTGGATTAATTTCTACATTTAGCTTACTAAACAGGCATAATCCATTAACTATTTATGGACCTGTAGGTATAAAAGAGGTTATTAAATTGCAACTCCGTTTGGCAAACTCATGGCCTCAGTATGAATTAAATTTTGTAGAACTCAAGTCTAAAAAATCTGAAATTATATACGAAGATAAAAAAGTAATAGTGCGAACAATTCCTTTGAAGCATAGAGTCTATACCAATGGTTTTTTATTTACAGAAAAAACGAAAGAACGAAAACTAAATATAGACAAAGTACAGGAATACGGAATAGAAAGTTGTTATTTTCAAAATATTAAAAACGGGCGAGATATAACTTTAGACGATGGGAGAGTACTACCAAATCATATTTTAAGTTTTGATCCACCCAAACCCAAAAGTTACGCTTTTTGTTCAGATACACAATACGACGAAAGCATAGTCCCCCTTATAAAAGACGTACAAATTCTCTATCATGAATCTACATTCTTAAATGCAGAAGAACACTTAGCAGAAAAAACAATGCATTCAACAGCTAAACAAGCGGCATTAATAGCTAAACAAGCGAATGTAGAAAAACTCATTCTAGGACATTATTCCACTCGTTACGAATCTATAAAACTTTTTAAAAAAGAAGCAGAGTTAGTATTTAAAAATGTTTTATTGGGAGATGATGGAGCTAATTTTGAATTTTAAAACAAAAGAATTGCAAATTAATCCTGAAAAGAAATAAATATAGGAAATTTTACTCGAAAAAATAGCAGAGTTCCTGTTAATTCCTAAATATACGTTCTGAAAAAAAACCTTCTTTTAAATACATATTCGCCATCTAAATAGTAAAATTTAAAAAAGCAAGAAGGGGTGAGTCGTTTTTAAATCTGTTAACGATATACACCCTACTCGAATATCTGTAAGGTGGAATCTAAATTAAAATTAGATAAAACGAAAGCTTTAACTGTTTTTTTATAAAATTCATTCAATAATTTAAAAAGTTTAATGATTTTAGGATTTCTATCCTTACTTTTTATGACATAAAAAAGAGTGCTATAGAAAAGAATAGAGTCCATTGTAAAACTAATTAGCTCCTATGGAGTTATTCCGGTCAATGAATAACTAAGGAATAATAAAAAAAAGGGGTAATTTTTTTATAAATGAAACTATTTATCTTAACTAAAAAAAATAAAGATAAAAAATGGAAGATCTAAGTAATTATAGAAAAGTATATCAAAAAAGTGAGTTATTAGAAAAAAACATTCCAGAAGACCCAATTAATCTTTTTCATCGATGGTTTCATGAAGTTGAAGATTTTGGAGGAATAGATGAAGTAAATGCTATGACCGTTTCTACAATAGGTTTAGATGGCTTTCCAAAAGCTAGGGTTGTATTGTTAAAAAAGTACAATGAAGAAGGATTTATCTTTTATACCAATTATTTATCAGAAAAAGGAAAAGCAATAGCTAATAATCCTCATATATGTCTTTCTTTTTTTTGGCACTCAATGGAGCGTCAAGTTATTATAAAAGGAATTGCCAAGAAAGTAACATCTTCTGTTTCCGATGCTTATTTTGATTCAAGACCCGATGGGAGTAAATTAGGAGCTATAGTGTCAAAGCAGAGTGAAATAATACCCAGTAGAGAATTTTTAGATCAAAAATTGCAAGAATTAGAAATAAGTTTAGAAGGAAAAAATATTATTAGACCTGACTATTGGGGAGGAATATTAGTAGAACCCAAAGAAGTAGAATTTTGGCAAGGACGTCCCAATCGTTTACATGATCGAATTAGATACCAATTACAAGAAGATTTTACTTGGGAAATAAATCGTTTATCTCCTTAAAAACGACCATTATTGTAAGTTTTTTCTTATTTTTTAATAAAAAACACGTTTTTTGTCGATTTTATTTGCTCTTTAATCGAAACTTTTTCTATATTTGTAAAAGAAATCGAAACAATATTTGTTTTTAGAGTTTTAAAGATCTGAAAATAAATTCATGATAGTTTAGTTTTTTAGTTTGTTTATTTGATTGAGAAGTGCCTCTTATCCCCAAGAATAGAGGTGCTTTCTTTCATTTTTGGGCGGTACTTATCTTTAGCTGAAAAATGGGGATCAGGTCAAAAACCTGTGGGATTGATAAATTAAGCAAACAAATTGGTTGCTCTAAAAAGGATAGTTCTATATTTCTAACACCTCTAAATTTACTTCTAAAAGCTTTTATTTTAGCGTTGAAAGATTCTGCTGATGCGTTTCTATTATCAAAATAGTTCAATATGGTTTTGTAGTGATTTATTATGGATCAAATACAAAAGGGATCAAGGACAAAAGTTGGGAATTATGCAGACTTCGGTTGAAATCAATTTTATTAAAAAGAAAAAAAGCAGATCTGTAAGCCGGATTCTGTACATAAAAAATATGTCCTTATCATTTATCTAGTCAAAATATTACTAATTTGATCCATCTGCCTACCCCTCAGCAACGGGCGAGCAACCCTTAACTACTGATATACATGGCATTTCACCGCATAGAGTTTACCTGATTTCACTACAGCATTACCTGTACATTCTTTCTGTTGCACTTGTCCTCCCTTGAATTACTTCAAAGTGACGGGTGTTACCCGCTACGCTTGCTCTATGGTGTCCGGACTTTCCTCTTCCTAAATAAGTTTGGGAAGCGATAAGGCGACCTGCTCTGCAAATTTAAAAATAGTAAAGACATAATCGTTACTTTCTCTCTTAAAAAAAACTTAATTTTTTAAAATAGTATTTATCGTTTCAAATCAAAAAAGTTTATAGAAATAAATAGAAGTTTCCCTTTGGAAACTACAAATTTAATCTACTATATTTGTAACTCATTTTGATCTATGGAACAGTTTATTGTATCGGCTCGTAAATACAGGCCCCAAACATTTAAAGATGTTGTTGGGCAACAGGCTATTACTAATACTTTATTAAACGCCATTGATAATAATCATTTAGCCCAAGCATTATTATTTACAGGGCCAAGAGGAGTAGGAAAAACAACTTGTGCTCGAATTTTAGCAAGAAAAATTAATCAAGAAGGATATGATGATCCTAATGAAGATTTTGCCTTTAATGTATTCGAGCTAGACGCAGCTTCTAATAACTCGGTAGATGATATTCGTAATTTGATTGATCAAGTACGAATACCTCCACAAACTGGTAAATATAAAGTGTATATTATAGATGAGGTACACATGTTGTCTACTGCGGCTTTTAATGCTTTCTTAAAAACATTAGAAGAGCCTCCTAGACATGCAATATTTATACTCGCTACAACCGAAAAACATAAAATTATACCCACGATTTTATCTCGTTGCCAAATTTTTGATTTTAAGAGAATAACAGTTAAAGATGCTAAAGAACATTTAGCAGAAGTAGCAAAAAGTCAAGATATAGTATTTGAAGACGATGCTTTACATATAATCGCTCAAAAAGCAGACGGTGCTATGCGCGATGCTTTGTCTATCTTTGATCGAGTGGTTTCTTACTGTGGGAAAAATTTAACAAGGACTGCTGTTACTGAAAATTTAAACGTCCTAGATTTTGAATATTATATAAAGGTAACAGATCTAATTTTGGAAAACAAAATTCCTGATCTGCTGTTAGCTTATAATGAAATTTTAGCAAAAGGATTTGATAGTCATCATTTTGTTGCAGGTTTAGCTTCTCATTTCAGGAATTTGTTAGTTTGCAAAAATCCAGCAACCCTAGTACTCCTAGAAGCAGGGGAACATGCGCAAAAACTTTATGGAGAGCAAGCTCAAAAAGCATCACAAGATTTCCTATTGCAAGGCATTGAATTAGCTAATGATTGTGATTTAAAATACAAAGTTTCCCAAAATCAACGTCTTTTAGTTGAATTGTGTTTAATGCAGTTAGCCTCTATCACTTTTGATGGAGAAAAAAAAAAGCTAACTCATTTATAATTCCTCCCACTTATTATAGAAATTCTAGTTTTTCTATTACAGAACTAAAACCAGTTATTACGGCTCAGGGATCTGATTCTACGAATACGGGAAATAATTTAGAAAACGAACAAAAAAAGAGCTCATCACCTCAACTAGAAGCGGAATCTAAACTAGCACCTAGTCAGAATACAGGACCTAAAGTATCCTCTTTATCATTGTCTAGTATCAAGGTAAAAAAAGATCTAGAAGCTCAGTTAAAACCCGAACAAAAGCATCATGACGAACTGCCAGTAGAGCCGTTTACTGAAACAGAAATGCTGGAACAATGGTTAAAGTATGCCCAGAAATTAGGGAACAAAGGATATAAGATTTTAGAAGCCTTAATGTTGATTAATGATCCTGTCTTAGAAGGGACTACCATTATTCATGAATTACCAAATGAAAGTTCGAAAATAGATTTTGAAGGAGAAAAACACGATTTGTTAGGATATCTAAGAGGAAAGCTACATAACCATACCATTAATTTAGAAGTTAAGCTTAACGAAACTATAGAATCAAAAAAAGCATTTACAGCAGAAGAAAAATATCAATTAATGCGTGATATAAATCCAGCTTTAGATACCTTAAGAAAACTGTTTGATTTAGATGTTTAATGTAAATTGAATTTTATTTGCATTCGTTCATTCAAGCTTCTTATTTCTATGGGCTTCGGTACGTATAAGTATATGCCCATTGTTTATTGCTAAAAAGAGTTGGAAGTATATTAAAAACGACTAATTTTTAAAAATAAAACATTTTTCACTTATTTTAAACAATTCAAGAAAATTACTTCTTTTTCTAAAACATCATTCTTTTCGAAAAAGAGAGCTTTTTTCTTTTTGCAATAGAGTTTCTACTATTTTTGAAAAGAGAACATACTTTTTTTATTCAAAATAACACTTGTCAAACTCATTTTTGTTAATTCATCTTGTTTTTACCCCTTACCTAATTTCGTTATAATTACCTGTTTTTTTAAAAAAAAGAATACAATTCTGTCATTTTTACCGATTTATACAAGCTATATGTTTCAATAAAAGACATTTTGTCTTAAGATTTACAATGGAATATAAATTGTTTGTTTGAAAACAAATAAAAGTTTAAAAATACCTTCTAAGATCAAGAGGAAGATTGGACTTAAAATGTTGAACTTGAAACAAAGATAGAATGAACTTAAATAATTTAACAATTAAATCGCAAGAAGCCTTACAACAAGCACAACAAATAGCGCAAGGCAATGGGCAACAACAACTAGAAAATGAACACATTTTTAAAGGAATTCTAGAGGTTGATGAAAATGTAGCACCTTTTATATTAAAAAAACTAAATGTAAACTTAGCCCTTTTTAAAAAGATATTAGAAAATACAATTCAGAATTTTCCTAAAGTATCAGGTGGTGATCTAATGCTTTCTCGTGAAGCAAACACATCATTAATTGAAGCAAATAACATAGCTAAAAAAATGAATGATGAATACGTTTCAATAGAACACCTAATTTTGTCTATTTTCAAATCAAAAAGTAAAGTAGCTCAGATTTTAAAAGACCAAGGTGTTACTGAAAAAGGGCTCGAAAGTGCTATTGCTGAAATTCGAAAAGGAGAACGTGTTACATCCGCATCTGCAGAAGAAACCTATAATTCATTAAATAAATATGCTAAAAATTTAAATGAATTAGCTAGAACAGGAAGATTGGATCCAGTCATTGGAAGGGATGAAGAAATAAGAAGAGTATTACAAATACTAACCAGACGAACAAAAAACAATCCAATGCTTATAGGAGAACCTGGAGTAGGAAAAACAGCCATAGCAGAAGGATTAGCACACCGAATAGTAGATAGAGATGTCCCTGAAAATCTAAAAGATAAAATAGTCTATTCTTTAGATATGGGAGCTCTTATAGCAGGAGCTAAATACAAAGGAGAGTTTGAAGAACGTCTAAAGTCCGTTGTGAAAGAAGTAACTTCAGCAGAAGGAGACATTGTATTATTTATAGATGAAATACATACATTAGTTGGTGCTGGAGGAGGAGAAGGAGCAATGGATGCAGCGAATATCTTAAAACCAGCTTTGGCAAGAGGAGAATTAAGAGCCATTGGAGCCACTACCTTAGATGAATATCAAAAATATTTTGAAAAAGATAAAGCATTAGAACGTCGTTTTCAAAAAGTAAATATTGATGAACCTGATACTGAAAGTGCTATTTCTATATTACGAGGAATTAAGGAAAAATATGAAACACATCATAAAGTACGTATCAAAGACGATGCTATTATAGCCGCAGTCGAATTGTCTCAACGTTATATTACAAATCGTTTTTTACCTGATAAAGCAATTGATTTAATGGATGAAGGGGCTTCAAAATTGCGTATGGAAATCAATTCTAAACCAGAAGAATTAGATGTTTTGGATCGAAAAATTATGCAAATAGAAATAGAAATAGAAGCCATAAAAAGAGAAAATGATGAAATAAAATTAAAATCATTAGGTTTAGACTTAGCTAATCTAAAAGAAGAACGAAATGAGATCTTTACCCGTTGGAAATCAGAAAAAGATTTAGTAGATGCTATTCAAACTGTAAAACGAACAATAGAAGAACTCAAGTTAGAAGCCGAAAGAGCCGAAAGAGATGGCGATTATGGAAAAGTAGCCGAAATTAGATACGGAAAAATTAAAGAAGCTCAAGAAAAATTAGATAACTTACAAAAAGAATTAAATGAAAACCAACAAGGGAATAATTCTTTAATAAAAGAAGAAGTTACACAAGATGATATTGCAGAGGTAGTAGCTAAATGGACAGGAATACCAGTCGTAAAAATGTTACAAAGCGAACGCGAAAAACTGTTAAAATTAGAAGACGAACTGCATAAAAGAGTAGTAGGACAAGAAGAAGCAATACAAGCTATTAGTGATGCAGTACGCAGAAGCCGAGCAGGCTTACAAGATATTAAAAAACCAATTGGATCCTTTTTGTTTTTAGGTACAACAGGCGTTGGAAAAACAGAATTAGCAAAAGCATTAGCCGAATATCTTTTTGATGATGAAAACGCCATGACTCGTATAGATATGAGCGAATACCAAGAACGCCATAGTGTAAGTAGACTCGTTGGAGCACCTCCAGGATATGTAGGATACGATGAAGGCGGACAGTTAACAGAAGCTGTGAGAAGAAAACCATATTCTGTAGTATTATTAGATGAAATTGAAAAAGCACACCCAGATACTTTCAATATTTTACTACAAGTTCTAGATGAAGGGAGATTAACCGATAATAAAGGACGACTAGCCGATTTTAAAAATACCATTATTATCATGACCTCTAATATCGGAAGTCAAATAATACAAGAAAAATTTGAAAATTTAGGAGGATCCATAGAAGCCGCTACAGAGTTAGCAAAAATAGAAGTGTTAGGCTTGCTTAAACAAACAGTTCGTCCAGAATTTATTAATAGAATTGATGAAATCATTATGTTTACACCATTAACCAATGCAAATATTAAAGAAATTGTAGCCTTACAGTTGAAAAGTGTAACCAAAATGTTAGCACATCAAAATATAACAATGGATGCAACGCCTGAAGCAATTACTTACTTATCAGAAAAAGGATTTGATCCAGAATTTGGTGCAAGACCCGTAAAACGAGTGGTGCAAAGAGAAGTTTTAAATCAATTATCTAAAGAAATTTTAGCAGGAAAAATAACCACAGAAAGTATGATTCTTTTAGATTGTTTTGATAATCATTTGGTTTTCAGAAATCAGGATAATATTAAAGGAAATTAATTATTTCAAATCCAGATTATGTGTTAGATTTTGTGATGAAGATCAAATTTAGATTCAAAGTCATTTTTATCTGAATACATTTCTAATGCGTAATCTGGGTTAAAAGGGTTTTAAGATATAAAAAAAAGTTATAAAAATACAAAAACTACATTTTTTAATATTTTTTCAAAAACTAGATTTTGATTTTGTTATATTTGATAAAACTATGCGCGCATATTATGTCAAATTATATTTTATCATTAGATCAAGGAACTACAAGTAGCCGCTCTATTTTATTTGATTTAAAAGGAAATGTTGTAGCGGTATCTCAGAAAGAATTCTCTCAGATTTATCCTATACCAGGTTGGGTAGAACATGATCCTATAGAAATTTGGGAATCACAACTTACAACTATTTTTGAAGTGTTAGAAAAAGCACAAATTAAAAGTTCAGAAATAAAAGCCATAGGTATAACCAATCAGCGCGAAACCACAGTATTATGGGATAAAACCACAGGGATGCCTATTTATAATGCAATCGTTTGGCAAGATAGAAGAACAGCTGTTTTTTGTGATGACTTGAAGTCTAGAGGACTCAATAATATAATTCAACAAAAAACAGGTTTAGTAGTTGATTCCTACTTTAGTGGAACTAAAGTAAAATGGATTCTAGATCATGTTGAAGGAGCAAGAACAAAGGCTGAACAAGGACAAATCTTATTCGGGACTATTGATACTTGGTTACTTTGGAATTTAACTCAAGGGAAAGTTCATGCTACCGATGTAAGTAACGCAAGCCGTACCCTATTTTGTAATATTCATAATTGCGAATGGGATGAAGAATTATTGGAAATATTAGATATTCCAACGAGTATTTTGCCTCAAATCTGTAGCAGTAGCGAAATTTATGGTTATACAAATGTTTTAGATTCAGCAATTACTATTCCAATAGCAGGAATAGCAGGAGATCAACAAGCAGCCTTATTTGGTCAAATGTGTATTCAACCAGGAATGGTCAAAAATACATACGGGACAGGATGTTTTATGTTAATGAATACAGGTAAAGAATTAATTCCTTCCCAAAATCATTTGTTAACAACCGTTGCTTGGAAAATAAATGGAGTGACACATTACGCATTAGAAGGAAGCGTTTTTATTGCGGGTGCCGTTGTTCAATGGTTGCGCGATGGTTTAGGTATTATAGAATCTTCAGAAGATGTAGAAACATTGGCTGAAAAAGTACCAACTACAGAAGGGGTTTATGTAGTGCCTGCTTTTGCTGGTTTAGGAGCACCTTATTGGAATCAGCATGCAAGAGGAACTATTGCAGGATTGACAAGAGGAACTACAGCCGCTCATATAGCCAGAGCTTCTTTAGAAAGCATAGCCTATCAAACACGCGATGTATTATTAGCAATGCAAGCAGATAGCCATATTTATATAAAAGAATTACGTGTAGACGGAGGTGCTACAGTTAATAATTTACTTATGCAATTTCAAGCCGATGTATTAAATAGCAAAGTAATAAGACCTATCATTACAGAAACCACAGCCCTAGGAGCTGCTTACTTAGCTGGTTTAGCCGTTGGTTTTTGGAAAAGTATAGAGGAATTACAACAACAATGGCAAGTAGAAAAAGTATTTACCTCCACAATGGAACCTGAATTACGAAATTCTTTGAACGAAGGTTGGAAAAAAGCTATTAACGCATCCGTAGCATTTATATAGATGAATAGACAAGATCAAATCCAAAAACTAAAATCCACCAATGATTTTGATATTATTATAATCGGAGGGGGAGCAACAGGGTTAGGATGTGCTGTAGATTCAGCCTCTCGTGGATATAAAACATTATTAATAGAAAAAAACGATTTTGCCAAAGGGACTTCAAGTCGAGCTACAAAACTAGTTCATGGAGGCGTTCGATATTTAGCCCAAGGAAATATACGATTAGTAAGAGAAGCCTTACTTGAAAGAGGAAGATTGTTAAATAATGCACCTCATGTTTGTAAAAAAGTGTCTTTTGTAATGCCTGCTTATCATTGGTATGATAAATGGTTTTATGGAATTGGATTATGGATATATGAACTATTATCAAGTAAATTAAGTCTAGGAACAACTCAATTTTTATCAAAAAAACAAACAAAAGAATTTCTACCTGATTTAGATTCAAAAGATTTATTTGGAGGAGTACTGTATTATGATGGTCAGTTTGATGACAGTCGATTAGCAATAAATTTAGCACAAACAGCTATTGAACAAGAAGCAATAATTGTTAATTATTTTGAAGTAATTGATTTCATAAAGGAAGAAAATTGCCTAAAAGGAGTTAAGATAAAAGACGTATTGACTCAGGAGGAATATTATTTTAAATCAAAAGTAGTCATTAATGCCACAGGCGTTTTTGCCGATGATCTTTTGTCTTTAGCTGAAAATACTAATTCTAAAACAATAGCACCATCTCAAGGAATTCATTTAGTTATTGATTCCTGTTTTTTTAAAGGACATCATGCCCTAATGATGCCTAAAACAGATGATGGTAGAGTTTTTTTTATAATTCCTTGGTATGATAAAATAATTTTAGGGACTACAGATACAGCCGTTAGCCAAGTTGTAGCCGAACCTTTAGCTTTAGAAGAAGAAATTCAATTTGTTTTAAATCATTTTAATAAATATTCTTTAAATAAAATAACTCGAAAAGAGGTTAAGAGTGTGTTTGTAGGATTAAGACCTTTAGTAAAAAAAGATGATGTAACTGCTACTAAAGTAATGCCCCGAGATCACGTAATAACGGTTCTTCCTTCTGGACTAATTCATATTATTGGAGGAAAATGGACAACTTATAGGAGCATGGCTGAACATACTATAAATGTAGCTATTCAAACAGCTAATTTACCGTTTAAAAAATGCCGAACCAAGTCACTTAAAATTCATGGTTGGACTCATCTAAAGGATTCTACTCATTTGTCTATTTATGGAGCAGATGGACCTAAAATAAAAGAATTACTGCAAAAGAATAGCGGATTAGCCGCTCGGTTACATCCTAAATATCCCTACACAAAAGCAGAAGTCGTATGGTTTCTTCGTAATGAAATGGCTCAAACGGTAGAAGATGTTTTAGCAAGACGTATTCGATTGTTATTTTTAGACGCATTCGCCTGTTTGGAATGTGTAGAAGTAGTTGCAGAAATAATAGCTACGGAAAAAGGAATAACAATTGAAAATATGCAAAAAGAAATACAAGAATTCAAACAATTAACCAAACAATATTTAACAAAATAAAAATGATAAATCCTTTTTTAGCAGAATTTATTGGAACTATGATCGTATTATTATTAGGTAATGGAGTAGTAGCCAACGTCGTTTTAAATAAAACAAAAGGAAATAACGGAGGATGGATTGTAATTACTTTTGGATGGGCAATAGCTGTTTTCGTAGGAGTATATATGACAGCCTCAAGTAGTGGAGCACACCTAAATCCTGTAATATCATTAGCACTAGCCATTCTAGGGAAACTAGCGTGGTCCAATTTGCCTTTTTATATTCTTTCCCAGTTTTTGGGAGCTATGTTTGGTTCATTACTCGTTTATTTAGTTTATAAACAACATTATGATCAAACAGAAGAGGCTGGATTGGTAAAAGCTACTTTTTGTAATGAACCAGCAATTAGAAGTGTTTTACACAACTTAATTTCAGAAATAATAGCCACCTTTGTTTTAGTTATAGGAGTGTTGTTTTTAACAGGAGCAGAAAATTCTTTGGGAAGTTTAGACGCATTGCCCGTTGCTTTATTGGTTTTAGGAATAGGACTTTCATTAGGAGGAGCCACCGGATATGCTATTAATCCTGCACGCGATTTAGGACCTCGTATTATGTATGCTATTTTACCCATTAGGTATAAAGGAAGTGCTGACTGGACTTATAGCTGGATTCCTGTGTTAGGACCTATTCTAGGAAGTGTCTTAGCCGTTTGGATTTTTACATTGCTTGCGGCATAATATATTTAAAACATAGTAAAGCAACTTTAATAAAATTAGAACTATATTTTTGTAAATATGTTAAAAAAATATATTTTTTATTGTTATGAGGAAAAAAGTCATAACTTTGCTACCTAATATTTAAACCAGAGCTTATAGAATAACAATACTTTTAATTATAGTTTTTTATCAGAATAACTTTTAAAAAGTATTGTTTATGGCTACTACTTCAATTTCAGATGCACTCTTAGTAAAGAGCTATATAGAAGGTAACGAGAATGCCTTAGCTCAATTGATCGATCGTCATCAAACTAAAATTTACGGTTTTATCTACTCCAAAGTACAAGACAACGAAATTGCAAATGATATTTTTCAAGATGTCTTTATTAAAGTTATAAAAACTTTAAAAGGAACTGGAAAACATTATAATGAAGAAGGAAAATTCCTGCCTTGGGTTATGAGAATTGCTCATAATTTAATTATAGATACTTTTAGAAGAGAGAAGAAAATGCCTAAATGTAGAGATACAGAAGAATTTTCTGTTTTCTCTCTAATTACAGATGGATCACCTAATATTGAAATGAAGATGATTGCAGAGCAGGTAGAGAATGATCTGATCCGTTTGATAGAAGAACTACCAGAGGATCAACGTCAAGTATTAGAAATGCGTATATATGATGATTTGAGCTTCAAAGAAATAGCAGAAATAACCGGAGTTAGTATCAATACAGCTCTAGGACGTATGCGCTATGCTTTGCTTAATATGAGAAGAAGTATAGAAAAAAACAATATTACTTTAGCCAGTTAGGATAATAAAACAGATAAAATTTACGTTATAATCCAAACAATTATAAAAAGAAATTATGGAGAAACTTTATACAAATAAAGCACCTCAATTTCCTAAAATAATGCCAAAAAGAGAAACGGTAAATTTTATTTTGAGTTATTCAAAAGCTTTAAAAATAATAAAAATAGAGGGTAATAAATTTGAGTTAGTTACCAACTAGTACTTGATTAGGCAATGTTTTTAAAAAGGGAGCCCCAAAAACTGTAATCTTGTCATTTCACTTCGTTCAGGTCTTTGACTGAACCAAGTGAACAGATGAAGGGATTAGACACTACCCCAATTATCCGATTCCTTCTCTTGGAATGACAAACTAAATCTTTATTACTTTTAGGATCCCTTTTTTTTATGGTACTCTTTTATAACACTACTTCTTCCAATCGTTTTAGTAATAATATCATTTTCAAGTCTCCAACCCCTTGCTGGAGAATATTCTCGACCATACCATATAATCTGCAAATGAAGATCATTCCACGTTTCTTTAGGAAAAAGCCGTTTAGCATCTTTTTCAGTTTGTTGTACAGAAGAACCATCTGAAAGATTCCAACGATACATTAATCTATGAATATGAGTATCAACTGGAAAAGCAGGAATACCAAAAGCTTGACTCATAACAACACTGGCTGTTTTATGTCCCACTGCTGGTAAAGCTTCTAGCGCATCAAAAGAAGCAGGTACCATTCCTCCGTGTTTTTCGATTAAAATTTGAGATAATCCAAAAATCCCTTTTGATTTCATAGGAGATAGTCCACAAGGTCTTATGATTTCTTGAATTTCCTCAACACTTAATTTAATCATATCGTATGGATTGTCCGCTTTTGCAAAAAGAAGAGGTGTAATCTGATTAACTCTAACATCAGTACATTGAGCAGAAAGTAAGACAGCTATTAATAAAGTATAAGGATCTTTATGATCTAAAGGAATAGGTATAGTAGGGTAGAGTTCTTTAAGAGTGTTAATTACAAAATTAACTTTTTCTGCTTTGTTCATTATTCTTTATTTTTACCAAAAATAAGTAAAACAATGATAAATTTAAAAATTGGAGACAAAGCTCCTGATTTTTCAGTTGTAGACGAAAATGGAAATTTGCATGAATTAAAAAAATATAATGGTAAAAAAATAGTGTTATTTTTTTATCCAAAAGCAAATACCCCAGGCTGTACTGCTGAAGCATGTGATTTAAGTAATAATTTTGAAAAATTCACCTCTCTTAATTATGTACTGCTAGGAGTGAGTGCAGATAATATTAAAAACCAAAAAAAATTTTCAGACAAATTTAGTTTCCCTTTTCCTTTATTGGCAGATGAAAATAAAGAAATAATTCAAGCATACGGAGTATGGGGACCTAAAAAATTTATGGGAAAAGAGTTTGACGGTATTCATCGTACCACATTTATAATTGATGAAAAAGGATACATAGAAGACATTATTCTAAAAGTAAAAACAAAAGAGCACACATCTCAAATTTTAAAAACACTTTAATTGTCTAAAGTACTACAGAAAAGTGTCTTGACATAATACTTTTCTGTAGTGCTTTAATAAAAAAAGGCTCCCAAAAAATGTAATCTCAATCAGAAAAGAACACCTAAAACAAGTTACATAACGCTTATAACTTGATTCCTTTTCTAGTTAATCGAACAATAACGTTAAACTAAATTACACATTAGAAATCTATTCCAACCTAAAACGACTTCAAAAATAAGCACTTACTCCTTTTTATTGTATTTTTAGATTTCACAACGAAGTCTAATGCGTAATCTGGGGTAAATAATTACTTAAAAACAGCTTCTGTTTTTTTAATCATAACAATCCGTTTAAAGGGTAGCTAGTTTTAACTCAGATTCTTTCATGAGAATTTGAAAAAAAGCAGTAAATTCTTCTTCAAAAAGTAGATAAAACTCTTTTAATTCACATATTGCTTGTGGCATATTTACCCTATGTTGCGTTCTATAATCCATCTGAAAAAGGATCATTTCAATTCCTGTGAGTGTGCTATAACTTACAAGCCAATTATTAGCTATCATATAAGGAAGCATATTTTGTGTCTTAGGAGTCAATAGATTATAATTGTCTTTTAGTAATTGGTAAAAAGCATGAGCATATAGATCTAATGGTATAGAATGGTAATTGATCCAATTTTTTGCTAAAAAATGATCATAAAAAATATCCATAATAACACCAGCATAATGACCATAATTTTTATGAAGTCTATGTTTACTCTTCCTATATAAAGGATGTGCATCTGTAAAAGAATCTATAAACCTATGCAAAAGAATACCTTTCTGGATTTCAATATCAAATTTGGTGTACTCTTTTCCGCGTATACCATCAGCCATGAAATTACCTATTTTGAGTAATTCATTTTCACCAGATAAATAAATATGAGCTAAAAAATTCAAGATTATTATGTTTTAATCATTTTAGAAGTGTTATAAATATAGTTTTTTTACTTAAATCTTTAAAGTATATTTGTTTTACAATTATAAATATAACAAAAATGACTTTAATAAAATCAATATCAGGAATTAGAGGAACCATAGGAGGGAGTGTAGGCGATAATTTAACTCCAGTAGATGCAGTAAAATTTGCTTCAGCTTACGGAACTTTCCTAAAACAAAATATTTCAAAAGATAAATTAAAAGTATGTATTGGTCGTGATGCTCGTATTTCGGGACCTATGATTCATAACTTAGTAGTTAACACATTAATAGGCTTAGGAATTGATGTAATTGATTTAGGCTTGTCTACTACTCCTACAGTTGAGGTTGCAGTACCTTTAGAACAAGCAGATGGAGGGATTATTTTAACCGCTTCTCACAATCCTAAACAGTGGAACGCATTAAAATTATTAAATGCGAAAGGAGAATTTTTGAGCGGTTCAGAAGGAGCTAAGATTTTAGAAATTGCAGAACAAGAAGCATTTGATTTTGCAGAGGTTGACTCGTTAGGGGAAATCATAGAAAATGATGCTTACATGGATATTCATATCGATGAGGTGTTGAATTTACCTTTAGTAGATACTCAAGCGGTTGCACAAAAAAAGTTTAAAGTAGTAGTTGACGGAGTTAATTCTTCGGGAGGAATTATTATTCCTAAATTATTAGAGCAAATGGGAGTAGAAGTAGTTAAGTTATATTGCGAACCTAATGGCCATTTTCCGCATAACCCAGAACCATTAAAAGAACATTTAGGAGATATTTGTAAATTAGTAGTAGAAGAAAAAGCTGATTTTGGCATTGTGGTAGATCCAGATGTAGATCGTTTAGCTTTTATTTCTAATGATGGCGAAATGTTTGGTGAAGAATATACATTAGTTGCCGTAGCAGATTATGTTTTAAGTAAAACACCTGGAAATACAGTTTCTAATATGTCCTCGTCTCGTGCTTTAAGAGATGTTACAGAAAAATATAAAGGAACGTATCAAGCCAGCGCAGTAGGAGAAGTGAATGTGGTAGAACTAATGAAAGCTACACAGGCAATTATAGGAGGAGAAGGAAATGGAGGAATCATCTATCCAGAAATTCATTACGGACGCGATGCGCTAGTAGGAGTTGCTTTGTTTTTAACTCATCTGGCTAATCAAGACAAAACAGTTGCCGAAATGAGAGCCGATTTTCCTCAATATTTTATGAGTAAAAACAAAATAGAATTGACACCTCAAATAGATGTTGATGGAGTGATGAACCAAATAGCAGAAAAATATATAAATGAAAATATTTCAACAATTGATGGAGTAAAAATTGATTTTCCAACGGAATGGGTGCATTTAAGAAAATCAAATACAGAGCCTATTATCCGTATTTATACAGAAGCACCTTCACAAAAAGAAGCCGATATTTTGGCAGAGCGCTTTGTGAGTGAATTAAAACAGTTAGCAGGGGTTTAATTATTTTGTATATGTAAAAATATTTTGTACTGTTTCTAGAAATAAATTTCAGTATTCAATCGTTTTTAGATCAACGCAAGTATGTTGGGTAAATAGTAAAAGAGATCTAATAAAAACGGTTGAGTACTTTTTTTAAACAAAACCACAAAGGATAGGGTTATTTCTATTCTTAAAACTAATGTAAAAATACCACAGTTAAGGAGGTCTAAGGCATATAGAAAAATAGAAATAAAGATATTTTTTCTAAAAATATTTTTTAAGAGTCTATTCTAGATGTATTCATTTCAGTTAGTAGTTAACTTAAAATGTATTTTTTTTTGATTACAAAACCTGTTTTATGCAAAACCAAATAAAAACATAAAAAAAAACAGATAAATAAAAAAAATTCTACAAGTTTTATATATTTGTTCGTCTTAATAAAAAAAATCAATCAAAAAATATGTTATTAACACGATTATTTAGAAAAAAATCACTGGACGTAATCTTAAAACAAGGAGGTGATGGAGAACACTCGGGATTAAATAAGGTGTTAACAGTTAAGGATTTAACCTTTTTTGGGATAGCAGCTATTATTGGTGGAGGTACTTTTTCGGCTATAGGCAATGCCTGTTTTTCAGGAGGCCCAGGTGTCATTTTGTTATACATTATTTGTGCTATAGCCTGTGGTTTTACAGCTATGTGTTATGCTGAGTTTGCTTCAAGAGTTCCCGTTTCAGGTAGTGCTTATACGTATGCTTATGTTTCTTTTGGAGAATTGTTTGCCTGGATCATCGGTTGGGCATTATTAATGGAGTATTCAATAGGAAATATTTATATTGCTTTTTCATGGAGCGGATATTTTACTAACCTTTTAGAATCCTTTGGATTACATTTACCCGAATGGTTAACAATAAACTATAAATCAGCACATGTAGCTTTTTTAGAAAATAAAACAGGAGAAGGATACTTAGCTTGGCAAAATGCTCCAGAAATCGCAGGGTTAAAAATTATTTTTGATATGCCAGCTGTATTAATAAACGTATTAATAACCTATTTAATTTATAGAGGAACCAGCGAATCAAAAAATGTAAGCAACTTTATGGTATATCTGAAATTAGTTGTTATAGTACTAGTAATAGCAGTTGGTGCATTTTATATAGATATTGATAATTGGACTCCTTTTATGCCTAATGGTTTTAAAGGCGTCATGGCAGGAGTTTCAGCCGTTTTCTTTGCATATATAGGTTTTGATGCCGTTTCTACTTTAGCAGAGGAAAGCAAAAACCCGCAACATGATTTGCCTAGAGGAATGATTTATTCATTAGTAGTTTGTACCATAGTATATATTATTTTAGCACTAGTATTGACTGGAATGGTAAAATACGATCTATTAGGGGTTAGTGATCCTTTAGCTGAAATTTTTGCCTTAAAAGGAATAAAATGGATGTTGTTCATCGTATCGATTGCTGCAGTAGCTGCAATGACTAGCGTTATGTTAGTTTTTCAAATGGGCCAACCTCGTATCTGGATGACTATGAGTCGTGATGGATTAATGCCTAAACAATTTGCTTCTATACATCCGAAATACAAAACACCAGGATTTGCTACCATAGTAACAGGAATCGTAGTCGGATTACCAATCTTTTTTACAGATGAAAATTTTGTTCTAGATTTTACTAGTATAGGTACTTTGTTTGCTTTTGTATTAGTTTGTGGAGGCGTTCTCATGTTAGCACCTCATAATGAAAAAGAAGCGAATAATCCAACCAAAGGAAAATTTAGGATACCATATATAAATTCAAAATGGATTTTTCCAATCATAGTTGTTTTGTCTTTAGGAACTATAAACTTTTTATTGCCTGATTATTTTAGTACCACTTTCAGTTTAAATGAGACTAATCTAACAACAAACTTACCTTTTATAGTGTTTTTTATATTTACTTTAGTTATGGCTGTTTTGTCTTTCTTAAAAAATTTATCACTTATACCATTATTAGGATTAATATCTTGTTGTTATTTGCTAACAGGGATGGCTGTGTCTAACTGGAAATGGTTTGGTGTTTGGTTACTAATAGGATTAGTAATTTATTTTTCATACGGATTTAAAAACAGTAAGCTAAATAAAAGTAGTTTATAAAAACATAAAAAAATATTTAAATGTACAAAAAAGTTGTTCTCTGAAAATAAGAACAACTTTTTTTATGGGTTAAACCAATATCTTCTATAAAATAATTAAAAGAATTGTTGTTTTTTACAAACATTCGGATTATGTGTTAGATTTTGTAACGAAAATGATGCAAGAAAAATTTTCGTATGGATTTAGTTTTAGATACATTGTTTTCATCTATAATAAGGGCCTAACACGGAATCTGGGATAAAACAAAGAAGGGCTGTCTGAAAAGGGGGTAATCTGGTCCTTCGACTAAAGGAACAGGCGAAGTAAATCACATCGCACAACGCTGGTCATGTCACGTCAACGATAGGAGAAGTGACATGATCAGCGGTTGTGTTTTTATTTTTCAAACACCTTCTTCTATTTTATTTGAATTTGAAATATTTTTAAGTACTATTTTCACACATTACGCCCAAAACTGCCCTTTAAAAAAAATTAGAGTATTTTTTCTAAAACACCTTACAAAATATCAACCAGTTTTTTTGTTAAATTTTTACGAGAATAGTGTTGCAATCCTACAGCATATACCTTTAAATTGTTTTCTAAATAAGTATTAAAATACACTAGTATCTTTTCTTTAAGAGCTTCTTTTTCGTTATACGTAAAAAAACTACCAGTATTAGTGTCTGTTATGATAGATGCAAAATCAGAATCTTTTGGACCAATAGCTATTATTGGTCGTTCTGAAACTATATATTCAAAAACTTTCCCTGGAATAATACTTTTTGTATCTTCAGAGTCTATTTCAATTAAAAGTAAAACTTGAGATTTCCGTTGATGAGCAATAGCTTCTTCATGGGAAACATAGCCTAAATTATTTACAAACGAATCTAGATTAAATGCTTTTATAGAATTAAGAACTTCCTGACTAGTTGCGCCAATTAATTTTAATTCAAAATTCTTAGAAAAAATAAAATTTTCAGTAGTTAGCTCTTTTAAAACCTGCCACAAAATTTGAGGATTTCTATCGGATAGAAAAGAACCTATATGAGCCAATGAAAATTTTTTATCTAAAGTCTGTTTATTTATTCTTTCTACATCATAACCATTTGTAATTATATGTATAGGTTTTGTTGTAATAGATTGAAATTCTTTTTTAGTAGTCGGACTAGTAACAATTAGTTCATCTGCCGCATTCATGACTTTATGTTCAAGTTTTTTATGTTTTTTAGCAGAACTCTTAGTTAATTTCAATGCTTTATGATAACCAATAGTTGTCCAAGGATCTCTAAAATCAGCTAACCACTTGATATTTAGTTTTTCCTTAAGTCCTAATCCAATTAAGTGTAGGCTATGAGGAGGACCTGTGGTAATTATAGTATCTATATTATTTTGTTGTATGTACTCAGATAAATAAGTAATAGAAGGGTTTACCCATAAAACCCGTGCATCAGGAATAAATACATTTCCTCTGATCCATAACAATAGTTTCTGTATTAATGACTGTTTTTTTTGTGTAGGAATTATTCCTGAACTTATTTTTTGGGTACTATTTTTCGAAAAAAGAGAAGCCCATGTATAAGGTTCTATAATAGGTCTTTTTAGGATGGTTGTAGTAGAAGACACTTCTTCTATTAACTTTTTATCTAGTAAAGGATAAGTAGGGTTTTCAGGTATGTATACAATGGGTTTAATATTGAAATCGGGTAAATATTTTACAAATTTCAACCATCTTTGAACGCCTGGGCCACCAGCAGGAGGCCAATAATAAGTTATGATTAATACTTTTTTCATTACAATACTTTTTTAAAAAAGAGGGCTAATTTTTTACTAAATAAATACCTAGGTAAGTCATGCCAAAACCAAGGGCTATACTTAAAAAAGTATACAAGAAAGCAATTCCTATTTGATTATTTTGTAATAGTTGAATGGTTTCATTAGAAAAGGTAGAAAATGTAGTAAAACCACCGCAAATTCCAGTCATAAAAAAAAATCTCAATTCAGTTGTATGATAGATTTGTTTTTCAAAATAACCAAAAAAAAGGCCAATTAAAAAACAACCTATACTGTTTACCATAAAAGTTCCAGTAGGAAAACCACTTACAACAAACCGATTAAAAAAAAGAGAGGCTAGATAGCGTAAAATGCTACCTATGCCTCCTCCAAGTCCTATATAAAATATTGATTTCAGTTTATTGATTTCTTTTTAATTAAATAAATACCCCCTATGATAAGTCCTATCATTAAAATGAAGCTTACCAATGCTATAATGCTACCTGTTTTTACAACTTGAGGTTCAAACTTAAATTCTATACTATGTTTACCCGCAGGAATAGGCAAGCCTCTTAGAATATAATCTACACGATAATGATCAACTAATTTTCCATCTATATAAGCATTCCAACCTTTGCCATAATACATTTCAGAAAATACCGCAAAACCATTTTTTGGATTTACGGACTCGTATTTTAAATCATTCGATTTGTATGATTGTAATGTAATCTTAGCATTTTCGTTTGAAATCGTTTTAGCCTCTTTAAATTGTTGATTTTTTTCAGAAATGGTATTTAAAATAGCCACCGATTTTGAATTAAAGTTGTTTAAAGACTTCATTTCTTCATCTGCTGATTTAACAAATTTAATTGATTTTACAAACCAAGCATTACCATTTGCTTGTTGATTACGAATAGGAAATTGTTCTCCTTTTTCATTTTTTTGTATTAAATATTTTACATTGAGCATATTTAATACTTCTATATTGTTTTTTGCAATTTGATAATCAAAAAGCTCTTGCATTCTTCTTGGTTTAGCAGCATGATATCCTCCGATAGATTTATGAAAATAGGATGCACGAGGATCACTCATTACATTTTGAGAAACTTCAAAAACTCTGTAATGCGATTTGTCTTGTAAGATGGCCTCATCAAAAGGAGCCATGATAAAAGGGGTATCTACTTCAGAAGCATTAACAAAATCCGATGAATTTACATAATTTTTAGCAATCAAAAATAAATCAGTTACCATTAATAAACCTACAACCCAAGTGGCTGCTTTATGAGAAATAGTCTTTTTAAAACTTAAAAACAATGTTCCAGCAGTTAATAGGATTAAAACCATGGAACGTAATAAGTCCGATGTAAAAAGTGCTTTTCTATCTTCTTTTAAAGCATCAACAAATCCAGGGCCATAAGAATCAATGAAATAACTATCTCCTGAACCTGAAAAACTAAATAACGACTTAGAAAGTAATATTAATAAAAGCGTTCCTATGCTGAACAAACTAGCTTTCATAAGACCTTCTTTTTGTTCTTTTTCTTCAGATATAAAATAAGCCTGTAGTCCTAATACAGCCAACACAGGCATACAAAGTTCTAAAACCACTTGTATAGAAGATACTGCTCTAAATTTATCATAAAAAGGAACATGATAGATGAAAAAATCCGTTAATAAAGGAAAATTTTTGCCCCATGATAGGACTAATGAAACGATAGCACCTGTTAGAAAAGCATATTTAATGTTTCTCTTATCAATAAATAAAGCCAAAACAGCCAAAAAGAACACAATAGCACCTATATATGCAGGAGCCGCAACTATGGGTTGATCTCCCCAATAAGTAGGCAATCCTTTTACTATTTCTTTAGCTTGATCCTCAGGAACTTCTTGCGATAAAACGAAGTTATACATAGCTGATTTGGTTCCTATATTTTCGCTATTAGAACCCCCGAAAATTCTAGGGGATATTAAATTTAAACTTTCGGCTAATCCATAACTATACTCAGTTATATAATCGTAAGTCATAGAGGTTTCAGCATTATTTTTTTTGCCATTAGGGCTAAAAGTTAATTCATTTTTACCACGTGTACTCTCCTTAGCATATTCTTGAGTAGCTAATATACCCGTTGCATTTACTCCAATTGAAACAACGCCTGCTACTGCAAATATTCCAAAACTATAGATTAATTCTTTTAAATCATTTTCTTTGATAGCTTTGTAAACATAATAAGCAGTTAAAACCAATAAGAAAATGAATAAATAATAGGTCATTTGAAAGTGATTGGCATTAAGTTCCAATGCTGCAGCAATCATTGTTAGAACTCCACCAATAATCCATCTTTTCTGAAAAACCATTAATACACCAGCTACTACCATAGGCATATAAGCAATTGCATGAGCTTTTGCATTATGCCCAACTCCTAAGATAATGATTAAATAGGTAGAAAAACCAAAAGCCAATGCACCAAAAAAAGCTTTTAATGGTTTTACTCTTAATGCCATTAATAAAACATAAAAACCAAGAAAATAAAGGAACAAATAATCAGCTGGTCTAGGTAAAAAGCGTACAATAGAATCAACTTTCTTAATATAATTATGTGGATAATTAGCACCTAATTGATAAGTAGGCATTCCTCCAAAAGCACTATTAGTCCAATAAGGTTCCTCGTTGTATTGTGCCCTAAAATCATTTTGTTCTTTAGCCATTGCCGTATATTGAACAATATCAGATTGCAGAATTTTTTTACCACTTAAAACAGGATAAAAATAGATAATAGCAATCAGTACAAAACCTATAATGGCTAGTGCGTGCGGATAAAAACGTTTTAAATTATTCATAAATGAAAGTCAATCAAAATAAGGCGTGAAGATAGTAAAATTTTAGATTTTTGGGGTTAGAAATTCATTTAACCAAACTTATTGCTAATATTCATTAACTATATTTCCAAGGCAAGTCTTAATCCGTTTGTATAAAGAAACAATAAAAGCCTATGGTTTTAAGCAATTCCAGCCTATTAGTCCAATTTATGGGATCGTTAAAAGAAAACGTGTTAATTATATATGTATAACATCCAATATTAAAAATAGTAAAATCTATTCTACTTCTTCATAATCCACATATTCGCCTACTTGTTTCGTTGGTTTTTTGAAATCCCGATTAGATCCCTCCTGTCTATAGGTTGTTTCTTGTTCAGATTGTTCAAAGTTTCCCTTTTGATACTGACGATTAAGGTTTTCTTGAGCTTTGTCCATCACTTTTCGCATGATGATCGGTAGAAAAATACGACTTAGAATTTTTATCAGATAATAAAAACCTAAAATGTAAATAATGGTCTTGAATAAACCAGATATAGAAGCCTCTTGCATTTTTATTTTTTTTTCAAAAATAAAAAGATTCATTACACGTTTGAACGGTTTTAACTTATTTTTTAGCAGAATTAGAAATACTATCATAATTTAAGAGCCTTGTTTTAAAAAATCTTTTTTCTTTAAAATAAAATAGTACTTTTGAAACTATAGAATATAGGTCATGAAGCAAATCAAATATTTATTTATAGCGCTTTGTTTAGTCGTTTCTAATCAGATAATTGCGCAATATACAGATGAAATTAATACCAATAGACCCGGTAATTCAGCAGGTGCTTTTTCGGTTGGGAAAAACGTTTTGCAGATAGAAGGAGGTTTATACTATGCTAACGAATCACATTCAGTATTAAATTATGAGGCCAATGGTTTTGGAGCAGACTTAACCACTCGTTACGGACTTTTAAAAGAACAATTAGAGGTATCTCTTGATTTGCAATATCAAATAGATCACTATACTGCTGGAATCTTTAATAAGAATAGAAAGGGTTTACGTCAAACAACCTAGGAGCCAAATATCTTTTTTATGATCCATTTAAAAAAGGTGAAAAAAAACCTAACATATATAGTTGGAGGGCCAATCATAAATTTGATTGGAAACGATTAATCCCTGCTATATCAGGATATGTAGGTGTAAATTATACTATGAATAATGATTATGCCATACCAGATGAATTAGCTTTTTCTCCTAAAGCAGTTTTGATTACACAGCATCATCTGGATAGAAGATGGGTAATCGTGACTAACTTTTTTGCCGATAAAATTATTTCCAAAGCATTTAATTATGGTTATGTAATAACTGTAACCTATGGGATTAACGAAAAATGGTCCGCAATGCTTGAAAATAAAGGAATTAAAGGGAATTATTACTCAGATGGTATTTTTACTACAGGGGTAACTTATTTGTTAAATAAAAACCTCCAATTAGACGCTTCTATTAGTAAAAATATAAAAAGCACACCTGATTTATTATATGGAGGATTGGGAGTTTCTTGGCGATTTGATAAAAAGCATCAAGATCCAAAAATTAAAAACGGCAAAGAGGTTAAAGAAGTTAAAAAAGAAGAAAAAAGAAAATCAAAAAAAGGTATTTTGTCAGAAGAAGAATTAGATAAAGCCGCTGAAAAAGCAGAAAAACAAAAACGAAAAAACGAAAAAAATAAAATAGAAGAAGTAAAGCCTGTAGAAGAAAAGAAAAAACGTGTTGATGATTTAGAAGATTCAGGTAACTAAGCGGTTTTATATATGATAACAATTATTGAAGCTAAAACAAAAAAACAACTAAAGGAATTTATAAAATTTCCATTTCAATTATATAAAAACAACCCCTATTGGGTACCACCATTAATTAGTGATGAAATGGAAACCTTTGATAAAAAGAAAAATCCCATTTTTAAAAATGCAGAAGCCTACTTTTATCTAGCTTATTCAAACAATACAATAGTAGGACGTGTAGCGGCCATAATTAATTGGGACGAAGTAGAACAATTAAGTAGAAAAAAAACACGTTTTGGTTGGTTTGAAGCTATTGATGATATAGAAGTTACCAAGCTATTAATTGAAAAAGTAACAGAATTAGGGACCAAAAAACAAATGGATCATATAGAAGGACCTATGGGATTTTCTAATTTAGATAAAGTAGGATTTCTTACCACAGGATTTGATCAGTTGAGTACTGCTATAGGCTGGCATACACAACCGTATTATATAAACCATTTTGAAAAATTAGGCTTTCAGGTGGAAAAAAAATACATAGAAAGTGAATTTAGTTTTGATGGGGTTCCTTATGAACCCATAAAAAAAGCCTCGGATCTTGTAAAAAAACGTTACGGTTTTAAATCTATAAATTTTACTAATACAAAAGAAATAGAACCCTATGTAGATCGAATGTTTGAATTGTTTAATCAGTCATACGTGAAACTTCAGTCATTTGTTGTTATTACTAAAGATCAGATTGACTATTTTAAGAAAAAATACATCCCCTTTGTGAATCCTGAATATATAAAATTTGTAGAGGATGCAAATGGAAATATTATTGCTTTTGCTATTGTTATGCCTAATTATGCTCCAGCTCAACAAGCAATAAAAGGAAAACTTTTTCCTTTTGGTTTTTTAAAAATGCTTCAAGCAAAGAAAAATAATAAGGAAGCCGTTTTTTACTTAATAGGAATAGCACCTGAATACCAAAGCAAGGGAGTAACAGCGGTTATATTTGAAGAGTATCACAAGGTTTTTACTAAAAGAGGGGTAACTAAATGCATCAGGACACCTGAACTAGAAGAAAATGTAGCGATACAAAATCTTTGGAAAAACTTTAATCCTATAATTACGAAAAGAAGATGTACTTTTAGTAGATCTTTGTAAGTTACCACAGTAAAAAGGTTCCAAAAAAGAAGAGTTAACTAATACTTGTATATATTTCTAAACAAAAATAGAATATAAAACACTAGAAAAGAAATCAAATACCTTAAAAAACGACCCCCTGCTTTTTAAAGATATCTAATTTTTAAAAAACAGGAGGTATGATTTATTTAAATTTAAAAGAAAGACTTACATAATAAGCAATTAGATCTTAACAGTCCATCCAAAAGGATCATTAGTTACTTTATGCTGAATAAAAGTTAGTGATTCTTTTAATTGTTTTGCATAAGAATTGTCAATAGTAGGCAGTTCGTAATATTCTTCTTTGTATTGAAAACCTTTTATAGGGCTTACAACAGCTGCAGTACCCGCTCCAAAAATTTCAAGTAAACTACCGTCTTTTGCTGCTTCAATTAATTCAGAAACAAATACTGGACGTACCATTACTTGTATACCTTTACTTTCAGCTAAGGTAATTAAGGTTTTACGAGTTATTCCATCCAAGATACGATCGCTAGTGGGGGCTGTAAGTAATGTGTTGTTAATTCTAAAAAACACATTCATTGTACCGCATTCTTCTAGTTGTGTGTGTGTAGCATCATCAGTCCAAATTATTTGCTGAAACCCAGCTTCATTTGCAAGTTTAGTAGGGTAAAATTGCCCAGAATAATTCCCAGCAGCTTTTGCTGCACCTATTCCTCCATTAGCAGCTCTACTGTAATAATCAGCAATCATTACTTTCACATCGCCTGAATAATAAGCTCTAGCTGGTGATAGAATAACGCAAAAACGATATTGAGAAGAAGGTTGTGCAATCACTCCACTACCTATAGCTATCATAAATGGTCGAATATAAAGGGTATTACCTATTCCTTTTTCAATCCAAGCCTCATCAATTTTTAGCAATTCTTTTAAAGCATCTATAAAAATAAATTCTGGAACCTCAGGCATACACATACGTACAGCTGATTTATTCATGCGAATATGGTTTTCTTGTGGGCGGAATAACCAAACCGAATTGTCCTCTGCCTTATAAGCCTTCATACCTTCAAAAATAGCTTGTCCGTAATGAAAGACTTTTGCAGAAGGATCTAATGTAAAAGGTTGGTAAGGTTGAATGGTAGGTTTTTCCCAAGAACCATTCCTGTAATCACAAACAAGCATGTGATCTGTAAATACACTACCAAAAGTTAAAGCATCAAAATCAATTTGATTAATTTTGGAAGAAGTGCTCTTAATTATTTCAATGTCACTTATAGTTTGTAAGCTCATTACCTTTTTTTCTTGCTAAGTTAAAAAAAATAATATCTTTTGTTGTGAAATATGTATTTTTTTTCGCTTAAAAGCCGATATTTTTTTATTTTGTTGAAATAAAAAGGTTTTTTATTAAAAATTTTGCTATAAATTAAGAAAAATTAAATTAAAAATATTTTAGCAAGAGTTTTTTTT
>NZ_PCMX01000059.1 GCF_002530675.1 Flavobacterium columnare NBRC 100251 = ATCC 23463 | reverse complement strand
AACAAGAGAAATTTAAAATTATTGATTGGAATTCTTTAGTTTTGAATGTAGCTAATTGAGGGAAGTTTACAAACGCTATAAAGAAAACGCACAATTATATCGAAAACGACAGGAGATAAACGAACACATTTTTGGTACAATCAAACGCCAGTGGGGATACAATCATACCAATTTAATAGGACTTGAAAAAGTAAACGGTGAACATAGCTTGATTATGCTAGTGTACAACATCAAGCGTACCATAAATATCCTTGGAGTCCCTGATTTAATAGCAAAAATTAAAGCTTGGAACTCACCTTACAAGACAAAGGACTTTTTTTTTGATAAAAACGACCTATTTAAACTTCTTTTTAGCGTTTGTATTTTTTGAAACACCTCAAAATAAGTTCAAAAATAGCATTGCTTAAAACAAAGTTATGTCAGTTTGGTGGGATGAATTGTATTCAAAAAAGAGGTTTTTTCACAGCCTGACGTCCCGTGGCTTTTCGAGGCGGCGAGCTTCGGAACCGATTATTTTCTGTTAAAGATAAAATTTTTTGCGAAATGTAAACGTGAATTTACTACAAAATTCGCAATCTTGCCAAATGCCTGTTAGCCGTTGTATTATTTCCACAAAGGTTGTTCTTTCCAATTTTCAGGAAATCCCATTTCAGAAACGTTTATGAATGGATTTTCATCTAGTAGTTCAATAATTTTTTCTTTAGCAGTGTGACCTTTAGAAACTTTATTTAATACGAAAATTATGCAAGATAAACAGTGATATAAAGAATTAACATTATCAGGAATTTCGATAAAGCTAAATTCTGTTTTATGTAAACTTTTTGGAGGAAAGTCAATATTTCTATTCCATAAACGACTATGATGAGCTATAATATTTCGGATTGTATTGAAAGACTGTAACCAACTTTTTAAAAAGCTATAATTAGGTAAATTAAATTCTTTTGCAATTCTATCTTTAGCAGTAACATCATTTTTTAAATTACTATAGAGTTTTGAGAGACATCCAAATGAAATGACTTCCAGGGTTTTGTATGCAGGAGGTCTGTGTTCATAACCATAGTTGTCATAATGAGTTCTGATGAATATTTCTTTCGTTCTATTTAATTCTTTATCAATATCTTCAAGTGATTCTTCAAAATATTTTTTTGTAAAGAATATATTTTCATCTTCAAACCACCATTGATCTTTTTCTATTGATAAATAATAAATCATTTTAGTTCGAAGGGCAATTTCAATTCGTTCTAGAGCATCAAATATTATTAATCTTAATTTTCTATCAAAAGTATATAGATCAATAACACTTTCAAAAGTTGTATTAGGTTTAAATTTATGATTGTTTTTGTCTATTTGAAACTCCCACCAAAATCCTTGTAATCTAAAATAGCTTATGTTTTTAAGAAATTCTTTTGCAGTATCAGAATCTTTAATAATCATTTCACGATCACGAAGTTGTTCAATTTGTTTATCAAAGGAAATGATTTTTTTAGGATAATCCTTTTTTATCAGCCATATATACAAAAAAAAAGACTCGCCTGGGTACGCGTTACAATTAAGTAATGAAGCGTGGCGAGTTCGATTGGTACAAAATTAATACATTTTTTATTAAATCCAAATATTTTCGTCGTTATTTTAAATATAACGGCTAACGTCAGTCTGTGAAAAAACACAGAAACCTCACCAAATATAGCTAAAATAGTTTGTTAAAAAAGGGGAATTTTCGTATTTTTAAAAATGCAGCATATCCAAGGGATTTCCCGTAATCAGTTACAGGCATCGAGTTTAGAAGACAAAATTACTTCTGAAAACCCAGTTCGATTCATAGATGCTTTTGTTGAACACATAGACCTTCAAAAAGTAGGATTTACAGCAGTGATTTTAAAAAAAGAAGGTCGTCCAAGTTTCAATATCCAAGTGTTTCTTAAAATCTATTTATACGGTTATTTGAATGGTATTCGCAGCTCCAGAAAACTAGAAAAAGAGTGTATTCGTAATATTGAAATGCAATGGTTGTTAGAAGATATTCGTCCTAATTATCACAGTATTTCTGATTTTAGAAAAGACAATCCCAAAGCATTGAAGCAACTCTTTAAACTGTTTGTTTCTTTTTTGAAAGATGCCAGTGGGGTTATAATCATACCAATTTAATAGGACTTGAAAAAGTAAACGGAGAACATAGCTTAATTATGTTAGTTTACAACATCAAGCAGCGTACCATAAATATCCTTGGAGTTCTTGATTTAATAGCAAAAATCAAAGCTTGGAACTCACCTTACAAGACAAAGGACTTGTTTTTGATAAAAACGACTTATTTAAACCTGTTTATAGGCTTTATATTTTTTGAAACACCTCAAAATAAGTTCAAAAATAGCATTGTTTAAAATAAAGTTATGTCAGTTTGGTGGGATGAATTGTATTCAAAAAAGAGGTTTTTTCACAGCCTGACGGTTTAGGGCTTTGCGAAGGTGGGGAAATCGAAGCACAAATGTTCAAATTAACACAAATGTTTAATAGAATTCCCAATGTTCAAATTTAGTACAAATGCCCCACTTTTGCAAAACCCCTGTTAGGCGTATGTGCCTTTTC
The DNA here is from genome assembly GCF_002530675.1 of Flavobacterium columnare NBRC 100251 = ATCC 23463. Lineage (GTDB taxonomy): Bacteria > Bacteroidota > Bacteroidia > Flavobacteriales > Flavobacteriaceae > Flavobacterium > Flavobacterium columnare. The sequence continues at coordinate 4,410 of NZ_PCMX01000059.1, read as the reverse complement.
TATCGCAAGTGTTTCGGTTTTTGATTTTGCTCTGCACTTTCTATAATTTCTGTTATTCGTTTTTGTCTTGTTTCCGTTGTATTTGCAAAAACAAGCCAAGATAAAATTATCTTTCTTACTGATTTACTTAAACTCAAAAAATATTCTTTTACATTAGGTTTTTCAATAAATGCTTCTTCCAAGTCTGCTGGAATAATCAATTCTTCAACCTCGTCTAAAATTGTCCAAGAACCATTTTGTTTCGCTGTTTCAATAATAGCTAAACCTGATTCAGTCATTAAGCCTTGTTCAATTAGTCGTTCAATTTTTTCTTTGTTGATTTTCGACCAAGTGCTTTGGGTTTTCTTTTGCTAAAAAATTGGTGTGAAGTTTCTTTGTCAATTGAAATTTTCTTGCTGTCTATCCAACCAAAACAAAGGGCTTCATCAACTGCATCGCTCCAGGTAATAGATTTTATTTCTGATTTTTTGTTGTAAAAGACAAGCCAAACAGCTTGCTTTGAAAGATGGTTTTCTTGTAACCATTTTCTCCACATTGTTTGGCTTGTCGGATAAAATATTTCTATTTCTTTTTTCTGCATTTTCTATTTTACGGCAGTTGCTTCAAGTTCTACTGTTAATGTTGCAAAAAGTCCTTTCACTTCAAGCAATGTAGTAGCTTGTTGAATGCCGTGTTTCATAATGAAGGGCACATAAACATCCATACAAGTTGTGAAAAATTCATTAGTGTTTGTCGTGTAAACATTTAACCTTACAATGTTTTTGCATTCATATCCCGATTCACTTATAAGTTGCTCTAAATTTGTGATTGTCTGAATTAACTGACTTCGCATATCAGCACTACTTGGAACTCCGTTAGCATCAATTGCTACTTGTCCTGAACAATAAAGCGTTCCTTCTGGTTGCTTCACTTCTACGGCTTGTACTGAATTTGTGTTTTTGCCCCAAGCCCAAGGGTCGAATGTTGTTTTTTGCATTTTACTATTTTTTAATTGTTTGTCATTATTGACATTGCAAAAGTAAAATGGTCGTATGACAGCCTTATGTCAGGGGTCAAAATGTATTAGTAAAATTTATCAAAATATTCTTGTAAGGTCATTTTATGTTGTTCAAATTTTTCTGTTAGCACTTGTAATTTTGTAATTCTGTCCAAACGGAAATACCTAAATTCTTTGCGTAAACGACACCAAGCAATTAGTAACCAATTTTCTGTTGTACTGATTAAAGCAAATGGCTCAACTGTCCTGCTTGTAGTTTCGTCCTGTTCGTTTTTATAGTCAATTTTAATTAGTTGAAAGTTTGTAAGTGCTTGTTGTAATTGAGAAATATTGTCGCTGTTTCTTTCTCTGTTTATGTTTTGTTCAAATCGAGTTCTGTCGGCAAGCAAATTGGCTTTGTCTTTTTCTGATTGTCGTAATACTGCTTTAATTTTGTCAATAGCTTCGGTGTAATCTTTAATAAATGAAGTGTCTTTGTTCTTTAATACCAATTGTTCTGCAAGTATTAAAGCGTTGGCTTGACTTTCAGAAAACATCACTGGTGGAATTTTGTAGCCCTCCATTAACGTGTAACCCTTTCCGTCCTCAGTTAAAATTGGAACTCCTGCTTGTTCTAATGCTCTTATGTCACGGTAAATTGTCCTAATACTTACATTGAATTTGTCGGCAAGACTTGTCGCAGTTAAAAGCCGTTTTGTTTGCAGTTGTGTTAAAATTGCAGTCAGTCGTGAAAGTCGTTTTGTATCGTTGTCGCTCATTTTTTTGTCTGACTGTCAATGTTTACAGAGTCTCGTGGCATTACGCCAAACGTGTGTTACCACCAGTTATTCTTCTTTCGTCCTTGTCAGCCACGGTGTTATTGTTAATGAAATTAGTCCTGCGGAAATAGCTGTCACAATTACGTTACCGTATTGTTTAAAGTCAAGTCCGCTTAAAAGTCTTATCGAAATAATTGTCAAAGTTAGACTTGCTAAAATTGTCCAATATTTCAATTTTATGTTTTCCTTTTCAGTCTTGTTTGTCGGCAGTTTATAAATAGCAAAAGCAATTACAAGTCCACCGAGAATAGTCGAAGAATGTTGCAATATCTTTAAGATTGGAATTTGTCCACCTAAAAAGTCAACCGAGTTTTGCAATGCTGGAATTGTCTGAACGAAATAGCCGTGGTCGTGAGTAAAACTGTCCCAAAAAATGTGAGAAGCAGCACCGATTAGAATTGAAATAGTCACTACGAACCAGTTTCTTTTGAAGTATTCGTTCCAGTCAAACTGTCTAAATGCCGAAAATCTTGATTTTAAAATTGTCGGCAAGTTGTCGAATAAACTGTCTCGAACAATGTTGTGAAAAATGAAAGCAAGCAACAGTCCTAATGGTAAGTCGAACCAAAAAAGTCCGTCAATTGTGTGGCTGTAATTGCTCTTAATTCTCATTCTTAAAAAGTATTCAAAGTCTGGAGTCAAACTGCCGATTACAAGTCCACTCAACGAAAACCATTGTCGAGGCAAAAATGTCAACGGTAAAACTATGGCTGGGTGTGAAAATGTAAATGGCATTTCTTTTTATCTGTTAGTTATTTGTTTCGCTGTCGTCTTTTATAATTGGTGGTAACGTTCCGGCGCTTGGCGAGGTTGGGGATTTGGTTAGCCAAAACTATCGATTTACAACTAAACTTGCAAGTACAAAACCAACTTTAAGTTTAGCCCAAAACCCCCAATCTTGCCAAACGCTTGTTAGCAGAAGATTTATATATCATCCATTAATTTAGTTAATCTCTCAATTAAATTATAGATACTTTTTTCTTTTTTATACAAAGGGAATTCAGCTCCACGATGGAGTGAATTTGAAATTCCATCTTTTTTTGCTTGTATTCTTAACACATCTGCATTTGGCCAATTTTTAAGATTACTTCTTTTTTGTTTTTCTACATATGTTATTCTAATGTTCTCTAATTCAATATAAATATTGCCTTTAGAGTCTTTTTTTGTATTCATTTTTTAGTTGTTAATTAGTATGTAAGGCAAATTGAATAATGTTGGAAAATATCTGTTTGTTTTATTAAATTTATGGTCAAACTCAAATAAGTGATGATATCTATAAAAATAATCATCAGTAAAACCTACAAAATCATCAAAATCACAAGCTAAATTTTCATAATATTTAAGTTCTTCTTCCGTTGTAAAAATTTCTGAAAATTTATTTAATTTATATAAATATTCACAATTATGAGAGCTTTTGTATAATAATTTATTTAATTTTAAATTTGAACTTATGCTATCTATTTTTTTACAAATTACTCTCTTGTTAGGATTGTATTTTGAGGAAATATCGCCCGTGCGAATATCTCTTTTTATAAATTTAATTATTACATTTTTGTAAGTTTCAATAATGTACTCACTATCATAATATACAAATTTCATTTCTCCTACTATATTAGCATTTGAATCTGTTTTTATATTAAATGTAGATGTATTGATATTTAAGTTTATGATAGTATCTCTCTTGAAATCTAAAAAATAGGTTTCTGTTTTTTTGTTATCCAAATCTAACTTTGAGAACTGCCATTTTCCATTTTTTTTGTCATCAACAATTTCTCCATTTGATAAATATTGAGAACCTTTTTCAATTTGACTTTTAAACTTCCATATACCACAAGCCTTGTTTTCTTTGTAAAAGCCTGTGATAGATAGAATATTATTGCTAAAGTATTCAAATTTTCCATTTTTAATTCTTTCTAAATTGTCATTTTCATAATACTCATATATTATTTTTTCAGATTCAGAATCATATTTGTGAATTTTAATTTCTTGAGAGAAATTTAAAAAAGGTAATAAAATAAGTAATAGTGATTTTTTCATAATTTTAATCTAATAATCCAAAAGGTTCAACTTCAACAATTATTTCACCATTAGCATTTATTTGCGCATTATATTTTATGTTGATTGATTCAGGTGAGTATTTCTTCATTTCAAAAAGATCTATTCCTGCTTTTGAAAGTTCATTTAAATCCTCCATTGTATATGGAAAACCCTCTAATGATGCTTCACACTCACATTTTTGGATTTCTTCATTAATATTTTCAGTTCTAATGTTATTTAAAACCATAGTTGAATCCATTCTTTCCATCACTTTGGTAGAGTCTTCAAACATCGACAAAGAATTTAATCTTTGTTCTTTAATAATATCCATAACCGTTTGTTTTACTTCAAAAGATTCACATTTTGGGACTTCCTTTCCGCAAGAAATAATTAATAATGGTGCAATTAAAAGTGTTTTTTTCATTATAGTTTTTACTTTAAAAACCTACTTTCAGTTTTCTTTTGGTCGCTGTTTCGGCATTTCCGACCGTCAGCAAAAGATTTTTAGTTTTTTTCGTAGTTTTTTAGCCCGAACGTTGCTCAAAATTTTCTGCTAAC
>NZ_PCMX01000058.1 GCF_002530675.1 Flavobacterium columnare NBRC 100251 = ATCC 23463 | reverse complement strand
ATAATTTTACAAACTAATAATTAAAGTATCATTTAATAGGGATGTTGGTCTAGAATCATGAAATAGTTAATAAGTTCTTGATTTAAGAATGAAATTTGTCAGTTTTTAGTTTAAGTTAACCATATCTAACAAAGTTATTAAAAAGGATTAAAAGAATAATCGTAAAAGATTATTAGATTCTAGTAATTAATTTGTAAAAAAATAAACGTTTTAGATAAGGATAGGTGTAATAGAATTTTTAAATTTGCGATTGTTAAAAATTATAGTATGTTACAGATAGCAGTTATTAGAGAAAACCAAGAAGCGGTAATCAAATCTTTGGCAAAGAAAAACATAGATGCCAGATCCCTGATAGAAAAGGTGGTAGCTCTTGACGAAAAACGTCGTGCTACTCAAGTGGAGTTAGATAATGTATTGGCGGAATCTAATAAACTATCCAAAGAAATTGGGGCTATGATGAAAGCAGGTGAAAAAGCCAAAGCAGAAATCATTAAAGAAAAAACAACCCAATTACGTGATCAGAGTAAAGAATTAACCGAAACGCTAAACAGTATTGCTGAGGAGTTAACACAGCAATTATATCAACTACCCAATACACCTACAGAAATTGTTCCAGAAGGTAAAACAGCTGATGATAATCTAAATGTTTTTCAAGAAGGAGAAATTCCTACTTTGCATGAAGGAGCGCTTCCTCATTGGGAATTAGCTAAGAAATATGATATTATTGATTTTGAATTAGGGACTAAGATTACAGGTGCTGGTTTTCCCGTTTACAAAGGAAAAGGAGCCAAATTACAACGTGCTTTAATCAACTACTTTATCGATAAAAATACAGAAGCGGGATATAATGAAGTACAAGTGCCTCATTTAATTAATGAAGCATCGGGTTATGGAACAGGGCAGTTACCTGATAAAGAAGGACAAATGTACCATGTAGGAATTGACGATTTATATTTAATTCCAACGGCAGAAGTTCCAGTAACCAATTTATACCGTGATGTTATCTTACAAGAAACAGAAATGCCCGTAATGGTAACAGGTTATACTCCTTGTTTCCGCCGAGAAGCAGGTTCGTATGGAGCACATGTACGAGGGTTAAACCGTTTACACCAATTTGATAAAGTAGAGATTGTTCGTATTGAACACCCAGATAATTCTTATCAAGCTTTAGACGGAATGGTAGAACACGTAAAGGGAATTTTAAATGAGTTGAAATTACCGTACCGTATTTTGCGCTTATGTGGAGGTGATATGAGTTTTGCTTCAGCATTAACCTATGATTTTGAAGTATTTTCAACAGCACAAGAACGTTGGTTAGAAATATCTTCTGTATCTAATTTTGAAACCTTCCAATCAAACCGTTTGAAATTACGTTTTAAAGGAAAAGATGGAAAAACCCAATTAGCCCATACTCTAAATGGTAGCTCATTAGCCTTGCCTCGTGTATTAGCAGGAATTTTAGAAAATTATCAAACACCAGAAGGAATTATAATTCCAGAAGTATTAAGAAAATATACAGGTTTTGATATTATAGACTAAACTATATAGCAAATATTTATAATGTACTAAAGTGGCAAAATTATTGTAACTTTAGTACATTGTTTTTTAGATGAAATGAAGAAGATAATTCAAATACTATTGTTTTGGCCTTTTTTAGTCGTGGGTCAAGTATATACGGTTACGCCTCCTTCTGGAGGAAATCCGCAAGTAACGATGCCTCAAAATAATAATCCCAATGAATATTTGGCTCAAAATTATTTTGATCGAGGGGAATTTGACAAAGCTATAGTCATTTACGAAGAACTACTGAAAAGACAACCACATAATTATCCCTTTTTCCAAAAAGTAGTAATATGTTATCAACAATTAAAACAATTTGAAAAAGCAGATGTTTTAATACAAGAAAAACTTAAAAAAACAAAATATCCTAATTTATACGTAGAGTTAGGGTATAATTATCAGCTCCAAAAACAACAGGATTTAGCAGATAAGAATTATAAGATAGCAATTAATAAAATAAATGAAAACCCTAATAACGTGTATAGTATCGCACGCGAATTAGAGCAAAAAGTATTACTCGCACAAGCCGTAGAAGCTTATACATTGGCACAAAAATTAAATCCAGACGCTAATTTTGATTATCAAATAGCTTTGTTACAAGGGCAATTGGGTAATATTGACTTTATGATTGAATCATTGGTAGATTATGCTCATAAATTCCCTAATAATCTAGTATTAGTTCAAAATCAGCTTAATCGTTTTCTAACAGAAGATCATAGCAAAACCTTTGCAAATACATTACGAAAATCATTGTTGTTAAGAACACAGAAAAACCAAGATTTATTTTGGAATGAATTTATGAGTTGGTTTTTTATTAATCAAAAAGAATATAATAAAGCTTTTATACAAGAAAAAGCCATTTATCGCCGCAATCCCGAAAATTTCAACAACCTGTTTAACTTAGCACGATTAGCTTCACAAGAAAAAGAAACCGATACGGAACGTGAAATTTTAAATTTTGTGTTAGAATACGCTACTCACCCAGATGTGCAATTACAAGTTAATTATAGTTTATTAAAAATAGATATTCCTCGTGCTAAAAAAGAAGAATATCCATTCATATTAGAAAGGCTTAATAAACTTTTGTCTGACTATGGAACGGGATCCAATACGATTAAAATTCAAATTTTAAAAGCACATTTTGAAGCTTTTTATTTAAAAGAATTTGAAGATGCTAAAACTTTATTATTTAAAGCACTACAATTGCCCTTGAGTCAATATGCCTTAGCAGATGTTAAATTAGAGTTAGCTGATATATTACTTTTAGATGAAAAATTTAATCAAGCTATTGTTTATTACGCACAGGTAGAAGCGGAATTAGAAAACGATGAAATAGCGCATGATGCGAATCTAAAGATGGCAAAAGCGAGTTATTATAAAGGTGATTTTCAATGGGCTAAAAAACAATTTGAAGTGCTAAAATCATCTACTTCTCAACTTATTGCAAATGATGCCATGAAGTTGTTTTTGCTTATATCCGATAATACAGTAGAAGACTCAACACAAGTAGCCTTAAAGAAATTTTCAAGAGCCGATTATTTAGCATATCAGAACAAACAAATAGAAGCGTTAGAAGATCTTAAGAAGGTTTTAGTAGAACACAAAGGACAGAGTATTGAAGATGATGTTTTGCTAAAAATGGGAGAATTATATGAAAGCAAACAAGAATATTCAGAAGCACTAAATAGTTATCAACAGATTATTGATAACCATTCAGAGGAAATTTATATAGATGAAGCCTTGTTTTTTAGCGCCGAAATTTTTAGAAAACACCTTCAAAAACCAGATAAAGCAAAGGAACTCTATGAAAAAATTATTCTAAATCATCCCGATAGTATTTATTTTGTAGAATCACAACAGAATTACCGAAAGTTAAGGGGAGACGGTAATTTATAGAAGACTGGCTTTAACGACTTTTAGCTATCTTTGCATAAATAAACTTTTAGATTTTTAAACATATAATCCTAAAAAAAAAATAAAAATGATCATATATAATGTTACTGTAAATATTCACGAAAGTATTCATGACCAATGGTTCGATTGGATGCAAAATAAACATATTGCAGAGGTAATAGGAACAGGTAAATTTACATCAGCAAAAATGGTAAAAGTTTTAGTAGAAGAAGAACTGGGAGGAATAACGTATGCAGTACAATATTTTACCGATAGTAAAGAAACCTTACAACGTTATTACGAGGAAGACGCGCCAGCATTAAGAGAAGAAGGATTGCGTCTTTTTGGCGACAAGATGTTAACTTTTAGAACTGAGTTAGAAATTATTTCAGAACATTAAGAATGATGCAAGTTGAGTTTCGAATAAGGAAAGGAATAGACAACAACGAGAAGCATTCTTAAAATTTTCAGGAGCTGGATACCTATTCATATTTATCGAATTATTGAAACAAATTAATGTTTTTCCTACGAAACATAAACCAGAAAAGTAGAATAATTTTATTATTGATTTTATAAAAAATGATAGAAATTGAGATAACGAAATTCAATAATTTATTGAGCTCCGTAATGATTGTAAAGTAAAAAGTTAATGGTAAGCAATCGAGCAGTAAAATATCCATCAAAACCAAAGACATTTTCCGTTAATGTTGATTTTTGGATAGAAACAACAGAAGAAAATTTCAAAAAAAGGTTACTGTCTTTAATGAAATTGAAAAATTTTGAAATGATGTTAAAATCAAAATATTTCAATTAAATTTTCTCCAATTAGCTTGAATATAGAACTCATAACAAGAATTTCTGTTAATAGGTATTTTGAAGGTGCTTATAATGAAAAGCGTTCAAGCCATAGTGGAAGAAAACACACTCTTAAAATAGAATGTTTTTATCTTTAGAAGATTTAATCATTAGCAAGGTTAAATTAGGAAGACCTATTAGACATTCAGTAATTAAAGGAAATAAATGGTAAGTACGAACCCAAACTGAAACTTTTCACATAACACAAATTAACGTGAAACCTGAAACAAAAAAATGGATAAAGTAAGAGCAAAAAAACACCTAGGTCAACATTTCTTAAATGATGAAAATATTGCAGGTAAAATAGCCGATGCGCTAACCTTACAAGGGTATGATAAAGTATTAGAAATTGGTCCAGGAATGGGCGTTTTAACCAAGTACCTCCTAGAAAAACCAATAGATACTTATGTAATCGAAATAGATACGGAATCCGTAGAATACCTTAAAACACATTATTTAAAATTATCTAATAAGATTCTTTCTGAGGATTTTTTAAGATTTGATTTGAGTAAAGTTTTTGGCAATGAGCCTTTTGCTATCATTGGGAATTTTCCGTACAATATTTCTTCTCAAATTGTTTTTAAAGTATTAGAAATGCGTGATCAAATTCCTGAGTTTGCAGGAATGTTTCAAAAAGAAGTAGCAGAGCGTATTTGTGAAAAAAAAGGAAGTAAAACCTACGGGATTTTATCCGTACTAACACAAGCTTTTTATGAAACAGAGTATCTGTTTACTGTTTCAGAATTTGTATTTACACCTCCTCCTAAAGTAAAGTCAGGTGTTATGCGTATGCGTCGTAAAGAAAATGCTCAGTTACCTTGTAATGAAAAATTATTCTTTAATGTGGTAAAGACAGCTTTTAATCAAAGAAGAAAAACACTAAGAAATAGTTTAAAAAGCTTTAATCTTTCGGATAATTTAAGAGAAGATAGTATCTTTGACCTTCGCCCAGAACAAATATCAGTAGAGCAATTCATAGAGCTCACCCAAAAAATAGCAGCAGATGGAGTTTAAAATTACCCCAGAATTCATCGCTCAGATCGAGCATTTAGTGAATGAAAACCGTGCACAAGAATTAGAAAACTTGTTGCAGGATATTCACTTTGCAGATATTGCCGAAATTTTAGATGAACTAGATGAATATGGGGCTAATTATGTTTTTAAAATATTAGATTCAGAAAAAACCGCTGATGCTCTTTTAGAGTTAGACGATGAAGTACGTATAAAAATCCTTAAAAACCTTTCTGCCAAAGAAATTGCAGAAGAGATTGACGAATTAGATACAGATGATGCAGCCGATATTATAGCGGAATTACCACAGTCTAAAAAAGAAGAAGTAATCTTAGAGCTAGAAGACGTTGAACACGCAAAAGATATCGTAGAATTACTTCGTTATGATGAAGATACCGCAGGTGGTTTGATGGGGAAAGAGTTAGTAAAAGTAAATGAAAATTGGAATGTGCTGACCTGTGTTAAAGAAATGCGTATGCAAGCAGAGCACGTTACACGTGTGCATTCTATCTATGTAGTAGACGATGAAGACCGCCTGAAAGGACGACTTTCCCTAAAAGATTTACTAACAACATCCACCAAAACCCCCATTAGCGATGTATATATCAAAAAAGTAGATTACGTAAAAGTAGATACAATGGATACCGAAGTGGCACGTATCATGCAAAAATATGATTTAGAAGCCATTCCTGTAGTCGATGAAATGGGGCGTTTAGTGGGACGTATTACGATTGATGATATTGTAGATGTAATCAAGGAAGAAGCAGATAAAGATTATCAGATGGCAGCAGGTATTTCCCAAGATGTAGAGGCTGATGATAGTATTTTAGAACTTACGAGAGCTCGTTTGCCTTGGTTAGTTTTAGCTTTATTAGGAGGATTTGTTAGTGTTCGTGTTTTAGGTTTATTTGAACCAGCCATGAAAGAACATCCTCAGTTATTCTTTTTTACCCCTTTAATTGCTGCTATGGGAGGAAATGTAGGAGTGCAATCATCGGCCATTATTGTACAAGGTTTGGCTAATAATTCAATTAGCGGAACTATTTTGCAACGTTTATTAAAAGAACTATCATTGAGCTTGTTAAACGGTTTGATTCTTTCTACGATCTTATTATTAGGAAGCTATTATTTACTAGGTTTTGAAATTCATATTGGGTTAACAGTTACTACCGCTTTATTATCAGTTATCGTAATTGCGTCCCTAATAGGTACTTTTATACCTATTGTTTTAAATAAGAATGGAGTAGATCCTGCCTTAGCCACCGGACCTTTTATTACTACAAGTAATGATATTTTGGGAATTTTAATTTATTTTACCATTGCGAGGATTATTTTAGGTTTTTAATCACTCATTACTTTTAAAGATATCTCTAAACTGATAGAGTATTCTTTCTATGAGTCTAAGATCTTCGGTGATGATTTCGGCTGAGCCTCTCATTTCTTGTTGGAAGGGGATTTGTTTTGGCTCACATAAAAAATATGGGGAGTAATTGTAAAGTGCGACAAAAAAAGTAAATGTGTAAACTTCCCTCAATTAGCTACATTCAAAACTAAAGAATTACAATCAATAATTTTAAATTTCTCTTGTTGAAATGTGGGAAACTCTTCGGCGGTTTCAAAGTTGAGTTTCCCATATTTCAACAAGAACCCTATAGGCGTTATATAATTCAGCCCAGAATGAGGTCTTTCATTATTATAAATCCATATCCATGCGTTTACATAATTCTGCATTTGGCGGGTTGATTCAAACATATAACAATCCAATACTTCCTGTCGAAATGTTCTATTAAAACGCTCAATCAAACTGTTTTGGGTAGGTTTTTCAGGTTGAATATAGGTTAATTCTATTTGATTATTTTGGCACCAATCCTTCATCTTTTGTGCAATAAATTCGGGACCATTATCTACGCGAATTCGCTCTGGTTTACCCCTCCATTGGATTAAATTGTCTAATTCATTAATCACCCTTTGAGCAGGCAAGCTGTTGTTGATAGTAACCATTAATGCTTCCCTATTAAAATCATCTATAACATTAAGAGAACGAATTTT
>NZ_PCMX01000057.1 GCF_002530675.1 Flavobacterium columnare NBRC 100251 = ATCC 23463 | reverse complement strand
TGTAAACTTCCCTCAATTAGCTACATTCAAAACTAAAGAATTCCAATCAATAATTTTAAATTTCTCTTGTTGAAATGTGGGAAACTCTTCGGCGGTTTCAAAGTTGAGTTTCCCATATTTCAACAAGAACCCTATAGGCGTCATATAATTCAGCCCAGAATGAGGTCTTTCATTATTATAAATCCATATCCATGCGTTTACATAATTCTGCATTTGGCGGGTTGATTCAAACATATAACAATCCAATACTTCCTGTCGAAATGTTCTATTAAAACGCTCAATCAAACTGTTTTGGGTAGGTTTTCCAGGTTGAATATAGGTTAATTCTATTTGATTATTTTGGCACCAATCCTTCATCTTTTGTGCAATAAATTCGGGACCATTATCTACGCGAATTCGCTCTGGTTTACCCCTCCATTGGATTAAATTGTCTAATTCATTAATCACCCTTTGAGCAGGCAAGCTGTTGTTGATAGTAACCATTAATGCTTCCCTATTAAAATCATCTATGACATTAAGAGAACGAATTTTCCTCCCATCTTGTAGCGTATCCTGCATAAAATCAATACTCCATGTGATATTAGGTTGAATTGGTCTGAG
>NZ_PCMX01000056.1 GCF_002530675.1 Flavobacterium columnare NBRC 100251 = ATCC 23463 | reverse complement strand
GTAACAGGTAAGTTGACGGAGATTATTGATGGAGATATGGTTTCTGAAACAAAAAAGGAAAGAATTCTTTCGAGCAACGGAAAAATAGTTTCTCAAAGCGAAGGAACTCACGAACAACATTCTAAAAAAGAAGTTCAGAATAATTCTGCAGAGAAGTCTAAAATATTCTAAAATGTTATGGGAAAGACAACAATTGTAAAAGGCAATGTATTTCTAACAACAGGAGGAAATTTTAAAGTTCACAGCAAAGAGAATATTGAGAACCATTCTCAACAACAGGTAATACAAAAAGGTGTAGATAAAGGTGTAACTCATAACAAACCTAAATCAGCAACATTAACAGATTTAAAAATTATTAAAGTTGAAGGGCCTTTTGATGAGAATGACAAGTTGATGGATAAAATAGGTTTTGAAAAATTTTACACCTACAAGGCTACACCGTCAAGAAAACCAACCGAGGCTGAGGTTAAACTCTTAAAGTGGGCAACTAAAAATGATGATGAAAAAATTAAAGAATTAGGAGGAGTAGCTTCTAATAATCAACTTAGTAAAGATGGGAAAATTATTATTAATATAGCTATTAATAATGAATGTGAAAAGGCAAGGGTTTATGCCTTTTATAAAAAAGCAAGTGATAGTATAAGTGTAAACGTAACTATGCTTGAACCATTGATAATTTTTGTTTGTGGTTATTGGAATAAAGATATGCCTTATGCTGGAGACCAATGGAATGAAAAATATTGGGGGAAAAGCTTAAGGGAAGTCTCAAAAAAATACTTTAAAACTGAAATTGAATTTTTTTTAAACGGAGCAGGGAATTGGCATTCTCAAGGAGGAACTCGATGGAAAAATGGAGAAAAATTTGCAACTGATAGATATAAAAATCAAAAATCTAAATTTTTCAAAGAAGTTTTTAAAGACAAAAGAAAAATAATGATTGTCTCTCATAGTATGGGTGGTGCTTTTGCCGAAGGTATGATAAGTTTTTTAGTTAAAAAAGGAGTAAAAGTTAGTAAAGTTGTTCACCTATCACCAGCAGATACTTCTCAATTTTCTGTTACTTTACCAGACAAAACATATCAAATAGATATTACTTGGGATCCTGTTTTATCATATAAAAATCTTGACGATTCTCAAACAATAAAAGGGATGAAGTATTATGGCTTAATTCAAAACCCTAAACACGATGAATTTGGACATATGTATACAAAACAAGAGACATTTGTATGGAATGCATTTGAGGATTTAGAAAAAATAGAGTTATTATTTAATAGAAGTGAAACTAAATATGAAAGATTGCCTTCCGATGGCTTAGGACCTGTTACCACTATTAAAATGGAGGTTAAAATTTATGATACCAAAAAAATAATTCATAATACGGTTTTTGAAAAATTAAAAAAGAATGGTAAATACTATTTCTTCGATAAGAAAATAAAAAAATATTATACTCAAAATCAATGAAAAAGAAAGCAATAATACTCTCGACAATATTTGTTTTTATTTATCTATGTTATCGCTATATGGGAATTTTTATTTTTTGGTTATTTACTCCAGGAGATGGTGAGTTAAGACCCGCAGAAAAAATTCTTTTTGAAAAAGTAAAAAGTGAAAGTAAGGCATTAGATATTTGGAGAGAACCAAAATATCATATTTCAGATCCTCGGGATAGCGTTACTTATAGATTAATAATTAGAAAAAAAGAGTCAAATATCAATATTGATTTAGATAGTTTAAAAATAAAAGCAAAAGATATTGCTATTGAAATTGAAAATAAATTAAATCTTAATTCAAAATTTATTAACTATGAAATAATTTATGAATATGTTCGTTCAGGCGATAAGAAATTCAAATTCAAAAGGACTGAAATTAAAAAACTTAATATTAAAAAGTAGTTCACCTATCACCAGCTGATTGTTCTGATTTTAAAGTTAATTATTCAAATTTAACTTATTAACTTGATATTTTTTTTAAAGAAATTTCTAATAAAATGGCAACTGAAATCAATAATAAAATATCCCTAAATGATAATTTTTATAAATATAAATTCATTTTTCACTGTAAAGAAGACACATATTCTAGTATAAGTAATTCATCTAAAAGTTTCTTTTTTTTAAGGGATAGTTTAAAAAAATGATTTTTTTGAATATAGATGATGCAGATTATAAAAATTATAATTTCAGCAAATTTATTGTATGCAGTTTTGTAAAAATTTAGATGATGCTCAAACTATTAAAGGGGTAAAACATTTTAGCTTAATTCAAAACCCTAAAGATGATGAGTTTGGAAATATGTACAGAAAACAAGAGACATTTGTATGGAATGCATTTGAGGATTTAGAAAAAATAGAGTTATTATTTAATAGAAGTGAAACTAAATATGAAAGATTGCCTTCCGATGGCTTAGGACCTGTTACCACTATTAAAATGGAGGTTAAAATTTATGATACCAAAAAAATAATTCATAATACAGTGTTTGAGAAATTAAGGAAGAATGGTAAAAATTTCTTCTTTGACAAAGCGGTTATGTAAGCTTCCCTCAATTAGCTACATTCAAAACTAAAGAAATCCAATCAATAATTTTAAATTTCTCTTGTTGAAATGTGGGAAACTCTTCGGCGGTTTCAAAGTTGAGTTTCCCATATTTCAACAAGAACCCTATAGGCGTCATATAATTCAGCCCAGAATGAGGTCTTTCATTATTATAAATCCATATCCATGCGTTTACATAATTCTGCATTTGGCGGGTTGATTCAAACATATAACAATCCAATACTTCCTGTCGAAATGTTCTATTAAAACGCTCAATCAAACTGTTTTGGGTAGGTTTTTCAGGTTGAATATAGGTTAATTCTATTTGATTATTTTGGCACCAATCCTTCATCTTTTGTGCGATAAATTCGGGACCATTATC
>NZ_PCMX01000055.1 GCF_002530675.1 Flavobacterium columnare NBRC 100251 = ATCC 23463 | reverse complement strand
ACAACTTTTTGACTTGAGCCGGATCAAACGCAAAATTTATATTTTAACGAATCGGATTCTGTATTTAAGAACCCGATCCATTCTGTTTTTAAAAGTTTAAAAGATTATTTTAAAAAATTTAGATTCTCCCCAGGGGCCATTTCTACTGCAAACTCACCTGATCGGAAAAGTCTTGCCGTAAGTTCACCTCTTAGAAAAATATCAGAATCATAAACTTCTAACCAACTTCCTTCTCGTAATCCCAAAACAGGAATTGTACTTAGTTTGTGAAATTCGTTAATACGAGTTTCTCTAGTTTCTCCCATGTGTGTAGAGCCTTCGATAGGATCTAGATAATGAGGGTTTAGATTAAAAGAAATTAGACCTAATGTGTCAAAACTAGGCGGCAAAATGATAGGCATATCATTCGTAGTGTTTATTGTTCTTCCTCCAATATTACTTCCTGCGCTAGTTCCTAAATAAGGAGTTCCCTTTTTAATAACTTCTTTTAAAACAGGAATTAGACCTTTTTCATAAAGTTTAGTGACTAATAAAAAAGTATTGCCACCGCCTGTAAAAATAGCTTCAGCATTTTTTACTGCTTCTATTGTGTTTTCAAATTCGTGAATCCCCTTTACTGTAATTCCAATTTTAGAAAAAGCTTCTTTTACTTTTGCTGTGTACTCTTCATAACTTATTCCGCTTGGTTGTGCATACGGTATAAAAAGTATAGATCTTACTTCATTAAAATGTTTGCTTAAGGTTGGAAGTAAATATTCTAAATAACCACCGTTATATAAGGTGGATGTGCTTGCTAAAATAACTTTTTTCATCTCTTTTAATTTGATTCAAATATACAGAATTAACAAAATTTTACTATTTTATTGACTAAAATGTCCGCTATTTTTACAAAAAAAAGATGTCTAGAATTCGTGTGTTTTTATTTTTTAGTATACAGGTTGTATTTGCTCAAGAAAAACTTAGAGGAAGGTTAGAAGTAGATTTGGTAAAAAAGGACAGCTTGATTGTTGTTAATAGAACTACAGGGTAATGGGTTTATACAAGTATTATGGGAGAGTTTGAGTTGCCTGCTTGTCCGAAAGATATATTAGTAGTGACTTCCCCAAAAAATAGAGCCACTTCAGATACAGTTAAATGCAAATTCTTTTAAATCGAGTGTGTTTTTACTACATATTTCTTCTAAAATAAAAGAATTAGAAGAGGTGTATATCAAGCGATTTTCAGTCAAATCATTAGGAATTATAGGTAAAAATGAACAAGAATATACCTTTATAGAAAGAAAGTTACACACGGCAAAGGGAAGGGGTAAAAATTGTTATGGTTTAAATTCAAAGGTGTCTTTAGATGGAACTCTAAATGTGTTTTCAGGGAAAAATCAAATGTTGCAAAAAGCACTAGAAAATGAAAAATATGAATCGAATGCTTTGCAATTATTAAATAAACTAACGGAAGATTTTTTCCTTTTTACATTAAAAATTAAGAAGGAATATTTAAGGGGGTCATAGTTTTTGCATCTGAGGATTTTTTAATAGATAAAAATTTTTAAAAAAAAATCTTGTAAACTTGAGACTTCGATTGATAGAACTCGTTTTTAAATTTAATGAACGGAACATGAGTGAAAAATAAACAATAATATTTCTTTTATTTGCTGTTTTTTAATGACATTCTGATAGGGTAAAATACTCTTAGAAGAAATTGTTCAATCGGATATAGGTGTTTTAGAATCAATCTTAGTGGTAAATCAAACGACTAAAAAAGCAATCATACGATAGATGAAAGATAAATTTGTATAGAAGCAGCTCTGGCAAATACATTAGTTTTTACTTCTGTAATTCATATTTTTAAGAAGACTTTTATAAAAAAAACAGATGATTTTTTGATTTATTCTTCTGAAAATCCCAAAGTCATCAACACTCAGAAATCAAAAGGAGATGGAGTTTTGTGTTTCCTTTTACTAGATTTAGCCTGTAGATATAAAGAAATAATAGCCGTTCAAAAACAATGTTTTATAAAATGATTAAAAAAACACCATTTATTTTAATAGCCTTTTTGTTATTAAGCTCTTTTGTAGTTCACAAATTTTACGTTTCTATATACCAGATTAATTATGTGTCTGAAAAGAAAAGACTTCAGATAACAACTCGAATTTTTATAGATGATTTAAACCAAGTGTTGTCCTCTAAATACCATGTGAAAACAGCTCTAGGTGAAAAAGAAGAAAGCGAAAGAGATGTTGAATTAATGAGGAAATATTTACAGGAAACGTTTAAGATAAAAATAAATGGAAAGTTAAAACCTTTAGAACTTGTGCAAAAAGAAATAGAAGCAAATGTATTGGTTGGGTATTATAAAATAGAAAACATCACTCAATTAAAAATTCTTGAAATACAAAACAATACGTTACTAGAACTTAATGACGAGCAACAAAATATTATTCATATAAACAATAAAGGAGTGAAAAATAGCTTTTTATTTTCAGGTAATAATATAAGTGGAATGTTAAAGTATTGATAAATATTTAAAGAAATTAAAAAAAGAATTTATTTTAGCCCTCTAAGTTTTTATAATTAAAGTACGAACCAATTTGTAATAGTATAGATGAAAAAACTAACGTTTCTAGTAGTTGCATTATTCTCTATTTTTTTAGGAGTCGCTCAAGAATCAAAAAGTAGGTCTAAATCCGAAACACACACCGATCAAAGTAAGTTTCGTCAAATGTATGATTTGATGGCTACCCCCAATATGTATCGTACAGCATCAGGAGCTCCAGGTCCTGAGTACTATCAGCAGCGTGCAGACTATAAAATGGATGTTGAATTAGATGATAAAAAAGCACGTTTGTACGGAACAGAAACCATTACTTATACTAATAATGCAAAAGAATCATTAGATTATTTATGGTTGCAATTAGATCAAAACTTATTTGCAAAAACCTCTAAAACACCTTTAGTAAGGAGCGAAAAGGTAGATCCCGCTATCAGTGCCAGAGCATTTTCCCGTACTTATATGGAGGAAAAATTTGATGGAGGTTTTAAAATAGAATATGTAAAAGATGCTGTAGGACAGCCCATTTCTTATACCGTAAACGAAACCATGATGCGTATTAACCTAAAAACACCTTTGACAAAAGGGCAAAAATTTGTTTTTACAATAAAATGGTGGTATAACATAGGGAATTATATGGTAGATGGAGGACGTAGTGGTTATGAACAATTTCCAGACGGGAATAGGCTATATGTCTTGGCGCAATTCTTTCCTCGTATGGCTGTATACAATGATGTAGAAGGTTGGCAAAATATGCAATTCTGGGGACAAGGGGAGTTTGCTCTCCCTTTTGGAGACTATGAAGTAAACATAACTGTGCCAGCCGATCATATCATGGAGGCTACAGGTACTTTACAAAACAGAACAGAGGTTTTAACACCCATTCAGTTGCAACGTTATTTACAAGCAGAAAAAACTTTTGATAACCCTGTAATTATAGCCACACAAGAAGAAGCAATAGAAAGAGAAAAATCTTGGTCTGACAAAAAGAAAGTATGGCGTTTTAAAGCGGAAAATGTACGTGATTTTGGGGTATCTACTTCACGAAAATTTATTCTTGATGCTATGGCGGTTCAGCTAGGAGACAAAAAAGTAATGGCAACTTCTATCTATCCTAAGGAAGGAAATCCGTTATGGGAACAATATTCTACTAAAATCGTAGCACATACTCTAAAAAGTTATTCAGCTAAAACATTTGATTATCCTTATCCTAAAGCCGTTTCAGTTAACGCGCAAGATCAAGGGATGGAATATCCTATGATTTGTTGGAATTTTGGAAGACCAGATGAAAAAGGCAACTACTCAGATCATCTAAAATACGGTATGATGGGCGTTATAATTCATGAAGTAGGACACAATTTCTTTCCTATGATTGTCAATTCAGATGAACGTCAATGGACATGGATGGATGAAGGGTTGAATACATTTTTAGAATATTTAGCAGAAATTGAATGGGATCCTAATTTTCCAACAGATCGTGGTCCAGCTAAAATGATTGTTCCGTATATGAGTGGCGATCAAAATGGTATAGAGCCTATTATGTCTAATTCAGAAGTAATAAAACAATTCGGGAATAACGCCTATGGGAAACCAGCAACAGGGTTGAATATTTTAAGAGAAACCATTATGGGACACGAACTTTTTGATTATGCGTTTAAGACTTATGCAAATCGTTGGAAGTTTAAACACCCTACACCAGAAGATTTTTTTAGAACCATGGAAGATGCCTCAGGAGTTGATTTAGATTGGTTTTGGCGCGGTTGGTTTTATACGACAGATTATAACGATATAGGAATAAAAGAGGTCAAACAGTTTTTTGTAACGAATGATGAACCAGTAGGATTTAAAGCACAAGAAGTAACACGAAGAAATCGTTTTAGAGCTTCAGGTCCTAAGGTGTACATGGTTGAAAAAGCAAGCGGAGATTTTAAATCAGAAATGAATAAACCTTTTGAAACCAAAGAAATTAAAGCCCTAGAAGATTTTGTTAATGCAAATTTTACAACTGAAGAAAAAACTAAATTAGTAACACCTAAATATTTTTATCAAGTAACTTTTGATAAACCAGGAGGTTTAGTAATGCCATTGTTAGTTGAAATTACCTATGAAGATGGAACAATGGAAAATCATAAATTTCCCGCTCAAATTTGGTTAAAAAACGACAAGGAAGTTTCGCGTATTTTTGCGACTCAAAAAATTATTAAAAAAATAAAAGTAGATCCTAAAGAAGAAACAGCAGATATAGATGTTTCTAATAATAGTTGGCCTAAAGAAGAAATTAAATCTAAATTTGATTAAAAAAGGTGTATTCGTTTTTCTAAACTTGTCATTTTTACGTATAGTGTAGAATGACAAGTTTTTTATTTCTTTTAACGTATATTGTTTGAATTTCTATTTACCTTTGTGAAAAGTAAAAAATAATCTTATGTTCGGAATTGGCGGAGGCGAATTGATATTTATCATCTTTATTGCTTTAATGCTCTTTGGAGCAGATAAAATACCAGATGTAGCACGTACTCTAGGTAAGGGAATGGCACAGTTGAAGAATGCAACAAATGACCTCAAATCAGAAATTCAAAACAGTACTACTGGAAAAGAAATTACGCAAATGACTACTGATTTTTCGAAAGAAGTAGAAAATATAAAACAAAACGTTCAAGAACGTATAATGAAAGATGCTCCTACTCAAAATCCTCTGGATATTACAAAAGAAATAAATGAAGTAAAAGAAAATTTTGAAGATTTAACAGGTCCCATAAAACGTCAAATGTAATGTTAGAGCGCGTAATAGAATTAGATAAACAACTTTTTATTTTTTTAAACAGTCTAGGGTCTCAGCCATTTGATGGTTATTGGCTGTTTGTTACTAAACAATTTCATTGGACTCCTTTTTTTATGGCTGTCTTATATTTAGTGTATAAAAAAGTAGGCGGATGGAAACCTTTTTTATTTATTATAATAACCATTGCCTTGTTAGTTGCTGTAACAGATCAATTCACTAATTTAGTAAAAGAAACAGTTCAACGATTACGTCCTTGTAGTACGCCTGAACTAAAAGGAATCATACGAATAGTAAAAAGCAGTGAGACTTTTAGTTTCTTTTCGGGTCATGCTGCTAATTCTATGGCAAGTACCGTTTTTGTGTATTTAATACTTAAGGAAAATTATAAATATGCGTATGTACTTTTCTTATTCCCATTAATTTTTGCGTACAGTCGTATTTATTTAGGATTGCATTATCCAGGAGATATATTAACCGGTTATATAGTAGGAATTATTTTAGGAATATCTTTTAACAGGCTATACCGTACAATAAAAATAAAAATGAGCAGTAGTTTATAAAACTCTGCTCATAGTTAGTCCATCTCTTATTGGAAGTAAAACAGTTTCTACTCTAGGATCCTCTTTTAAGAGTTGGTTGTATTCTAGGAGAACTCGCGTACTTTTATCATTGGCTTTTACTTCTTCAAGTACTTTACCACTCCATAAGACATTATCGGATAAGATAACGCCTCCAGGATTCATCATAGGAATGATGAGATGAAAATAGTTGATGTAATTTTCCTTGTCAGCATCTATAAAAACCAAATCAAATGTTTTGTTTAAAGTAGGAATGATTTCCAAGGCATTGCCTAAGTGCTGTTGTATTTGGTTAGCCCATACAGATTGATCAAAGTATTTCTTTTGAAAATCATATAATTCTTCGTTGTTGTCTATGGTGTCAAGAGTGCCGTTTTTGTTAAGCCCTTCTGCCAAGCATAAAGCAGCATAGCCAGTATAAGTGCCTATTTCAAGAATAGTAGTAGGCCTAATTAATTTAGATAACATACTTAAGACACGTCCTTGAAAATGACCACTTAGCATACGTGGTTGTAATATCTTTTGATGAGTTTCTTTGTTTAAACGAGCGAGTAATTCAGGTTCGTTTTCGCTGTGATTAGCTACATAATTTTCTAAATCTTCTGAAATGAAATGCATAATTTTTTAATTGTCAAAACAGTAAACAAAATACAAAGTATTGTATAAAATCAGGTGTCCTAAAAGTTTACTGTTAAGTAATTACTTTTTAGACACCCATCAGATCTTATTTAATTAAGCCGTCTATGATTTTTTGTACAGGTTGAATAGATTTAGCATATTCTATAGTGGGACCTGCAACCCATACGGTTTTATAGGTAGCTTGAGTAGCTGCTTTTGTTACGGCATTATTTCCAATCATAAAACGAATTAATTTAGCCCATTTTTTTAAACGCTTATTGGTGTTTAGAAATCGTTCTAACCAATTTAGTTTAGTACCTATTTTTTGTACATAAGGAGTGTTGATAACGGTACAAGGTGTTCCTGAAATTTTTTCAGTCATTACAATATCTTTTGCTCCATAATCTACACAAGCTTGTTTGTATTCTTGCGATACTCCCGCTTCGGTAGAAGGAATAAAAAGACTTCCTATTGAAACACCAATAGCGCCATAACCAAGCATTTTATCTAAATCGTTTTTACATCCTACTCCACCAGCAGAAATTACAGGTAAAGAAGTATTTTCATCTAATAATTTAATTAGTTTTTCAGGGTCTACGTCACCTCTGTGTCCGCCAGCCTGATTGTTCACAGCTATAATGGCATCTGCTTTTAAACTTTCTACTTTTTTAGCAAATTTAAGATCTGTAACATCACAAAAAACCTTAACACCTGCTTTATGAGCTTCCTGTATAGTTTCTTCAGGGCTGCCTAATGAAGTAATGATAAAATCTACCTTTTCTTCGCAAAGAACTCTCAGTTGTTCTTTGTATTTTATGTTTGATTTGTTTACGATTAGGTTAAAACCAAAACTTCCCCCTTTTACTTTAGCCGCTTTTAGTTCTTGTATGGCTGCTCTAAGTTCTTCAAGTGTACGATAGTTTAAGGCAGGTATACAGCCTGCAACTCCCGCTTTCATACCTTCTATTACCATAGATGTATTAGAAACTAAAAACATAGGAGCCATTATAATAGGGTACTTTATATCCAATAATTCTGTTAATATAGTCTTTGCCATAATTGTAAATTTGACCAAATATAAGAAAAATATATATTATGCTTGCATATAAAAAAACAGCTAAAAACTTTAGAAAAGAAACTTTGTTAATACTCTATACGATTTAATATTTGAAAAATTAAGAATTATTATCTTTGCCCCATGCAAACAGAAAAAAGAGATATACGAGCGTTAAGTAAAGAAGAACTAAGAACCTTTTTTGTTTCTAATGGCGATAAAGCGTTTAGAGGGAATCAGGTTTATGAATGGTTGTGGCAAAAAAAGGCACACAAATTTGAAGATATGACAAGCCTTTCGAAAGCTACTCGAGAAATGTTAGAACAAAACTTTGTGATTCAGCATATAGAGGTAGATCAAATGCAGAGGAGTGAGGATGGAACCGTAAAAAATGCAGTTCGTTTGCATGATGGATTAGTGGTTGAATCTGTATTAATTCCTACAGAAACCCGAACAACAGCTTGTGTTTCTAGTCAAGTAGGATGCAGCTTAGATTGTAATTTTTGTGCAACGGCTCGCCTAAAGAGAATGCGCAATTTAGAGCCTGGTGAAATTTATGATCAAGTAGCCGCTATAGACTCGGAAAGTCGTTTGTATTATAATCGTCCGTTATCAAATATTGTTTTTATGGGGATGGGAGAGCCTTTAATGAACTACCCTAATGTAATGAAAGCAATTGATAAAATAACGTCTCCAGAAGGATTAGGGATGTCCCCTAAACGAATTACGGTTTCTACATCAGGGATTTCTAAAATGATAAAAAAGATGGCTGATGATGATGTAAAATTTAAACTAGCCGTTTCTTTACATTCCGCTGTTGAAGAAATCAGAAATAAAATCATGCCTTTTACTAAAAATTTTCCTCTAACTGATTTGCGAGAAGCTTTAGAATATTGGTACAAAAAAACAAAGAGTAAAGTAACTTACGAATATGTTGTTTGGAAAGGTATTAATGACGACAAACGATCAATAGAGGCTTTGGTTAAATTTTGTAAATACGTTCCTTGTAAAGTTAATTTAATAGAATACAACCCAATAGATGATGGAGCTTTTCAACAAGCATCTGAACAATCTATTAATCAATATATCAAAGCTCTAGAATCAGTTGATGTAGTGGTTAAAGTGCGTAGGAGTAGAGGAAAAGATATAGATGCAGCATGCGGCCAACTAGCGAATAAAGAAATTTAAAAAAGAGGTATGCTAAAATAATAGAACAGTACCTCTTTTTAAGTTATTTCGTTTTTTCTCTGAAAACACTTTCTAAATTTTTGTTTTTTTGCGAAAGTTGCAATGTCTTTAATCCATTAATTTGAGCAAAATCAAAAAGAACCGGTCGCATATCTTGTTCAGAATGAAAAGTTAATACCCAATAATTATCATTTTTAGTGTAGGAACTAATATTGGGTATTTGAATGAGCAGTGTTTCATTGATTTCTTTGTCAAACTCAACTTCTATTACTTGTTCATTGGTTTCGGTTATCAAATGGTCAATTTGGTTGTCCGCTACAATTTTTCCGTGATTGATAATAATAACGCGGTCACAAATAGCCTCCACTTCTTGCATGATATGAGTAGATAGAAAAACCGTTTTGTCTTTTCCAATATTTCTAATTAAATCGCGGATTTCAATGATTTGATTAGGATCCAATCCCGTTGTTGGCTCATCTAAAATAAGGACCTCTGGATTGTGTAACAAGGCGGTTGCTAAGCCTACACGTTGTCGATATCCTTTAGAAAGTTGACTGATTTTTTTATGACTTTCGGGGATTAAACCTGTAAGAGAAATTACTTCCTCTATACGAGAAGTACTTACTTTATATATATTAGCATTAAAATTCAGGTACTCGCGAACATAAAGATCTAAATATAATGGATTGTGTTCCGGTAAATAGCCTACGGATTTTTGAACATCAAGTGACTGAGTATTTACATCAAACCCGTTTACTTTAGCAGAACCTTCATCAGCGCATATATAAGTGGTTAAGATCTTCATTAAAGTAGATTTTCCAGCGCCATTAGGACCTAAAAAACCAACAATTTCGCCCTTGTTTACTTTAAATGAAACAGTATCTAATGCTTTTTGAGCACCATAACTTTTAGAAACATTTTGAATTTCTATAGACATAAATCTAAGTATTTACAGCAAAAATAAGAAAAACCCTTAAAAATAATTAAATAGTTTTCTGTTTTAAAAAAAAATAGTAGTTTTGTAAGACGAAGAAAAACGTATGAACCATTTAGTAACATTATATAACAACTTTTTTTATTACTTCTTTTGGAAAGGAGAGGGGTTGTTATGGTGTTAACTGAATAAGTTTAGATTTACAATACTATACAATCCCGAGGTACAAAACTTCGGGATTTTTTTTTATTAATTTTTATCAAAAGTATATGCGAGTTACAGTTGCTATTCAAGGTATAAAAGGATCATTTCATCAACAAGTTGCTCAGAATTATTTTGGGGAAAATATTGAAATAGTTGAGTGTGAAACTTTTAAAGAAGTAACAAAACAACTAAAAAAGGGAATGGTAGATTATGGTGTGATGGCTATAGAAAATTCGATAGCAGGGAGTTTGATTCTTAATTATGCTTTGATAGACGAAAATCAACTAAACGTATTAGGCGAATACTTTTTGAAAATAAGCCTTAATCTAATGACACTTTCTGGTCAAAAAATAGAGAATATAAAAGAGGTGCATTCACATCCTATTGCTTTATTACAATGTGCCAAATTCTTAGAAAAGAATAAACATATTAAGGTTATTGAAAGTTCAGACACGGCCATCACAGCAAAAAGAATAAGTGAAAAAAAACTAAAAGGAATAGCTGCTTTGGCGGGACCAATAGCCTCCGAAGTATATGGATTAGAAATTTTAGCTAAAGAAATACAATCAGTAGAAAGTAGTATTACCCGTTTTATGATCGTAGAAAAAATAAAAACAGATATAAAAACAGATAAGGTAAATAAAGCTTCTATTAAATTTGAACTAGATAATACCCCAGGAGGATTAGCAACCGTTTTGAATGTCATGAATAATTGTAAATTAAATTTAACAAAAATTCAATCAATGCCAATTATAGAAAAACCCTTTCAGTATTCTTTTTTTGTAGATGTTGTTTTTGAAGAATACAGTTATTTTGAAAAAGCTAAAAGTATTTTAGAATTAATGACAACACATTTTAAACTTTTGGGGGAGTATGAATCAGGAGATATGCCTTTAAATCAAAACATAGATAATCATGATTTAATTTTAATGAATGTATAATGGAAATAAAAAAAGAAAATAGAAAATGGTTGGATGATCTAAAATTAAATCATCCCCTTGTAATTGCAGGGCCTTGCAGTGCAGAAACAGAAGAACAAGTTTTAGCTGTGGCTCATGAATTAAAAAATAGTGATGTAAGTATTTTTAGAGCAGGTATATGGAAACCTCGCACCAGACCTGGAGGGTTTGAAGGAGTAGGAGAAATAGGGTTAAAGTGGTTGAAAAGAGCTAAAGAAGAAACCGGAATGCTGATTGCAACTGAAGTGGCAACTGCTCAACATGTAAAATTAGCATTAGAATATGATGTAGACCTTCTTTGGATAGGAGCTCGTACGACTGTTAATCCGTTTGCGGTTCAAGAAATAGCAGATGCACTACAAAATACAGATAAAATGGTGTTGCTTAAAAATCCAGTTAATCCTGATTTATCGCTCTGGATAGGTGGTTTAGAAAGATTATATCAAGCAGGTATAAAAAAAATAGGGGTTATTCATAGAGGTTTTTCTACTTATGAAAAAACAAAATACCGCAATAATCCAGAGTGGCAAATAGCAATTGATTTACAAAACAAATTTCCAGAACTAGTTATTATTTGTGATCCATCTCATATTACAGGAAAACGGGACATGATTCAAGATGTTTCACAGCAAGCTCTTGATATGAATTTCGACGGGCTAATGATTGAAACGCATTGTAATCCTGATCAGGCATGGAGTGATGCACCACAACAAGTAACACCTCTAACTTTAAAACAAATGTTTATTGATTTAAGAGTTCGTAAAATAGAAGAAAATTCAGATGATTATCATAAACGCATTTCTAAATTTAGAACTCAAATTGATGATTTTGACGAAAAGTTATTAGAAATTTTAAGTAAACGTATGAAAATAGTAGATCAAATAGGGTTGCTTAAAAAAGAAAAAAATGTAGCCATATTACAAAACAATCGTTGGAATGAAATTCTTGAAAAGATTATTTTGGAAGGAGCAGAAAAAGGGCTAAGTGAAGAATTTGTGCTAAAGATATTCAAAACCATACATCAAGAAAGTATTGCTCATCAAGAAAAAGTGTATAAATTATAGGATATTAGAGTGAGGATTCGTGAATTTTGATTGTTGATTTGCCTACATTTGCATGAATTTTTAATCTACATTTACTAATCCTCAATCGTTAATCTAAATGACAGGAATTGTTTATAAATCTACTGGAAGTTGGTACACGGTAAAAACCAAAGAAAATCAATTTTTAGAATGCCGTATAAAAGGGAAATTTCGTATAAAAGGAATTAAGAGTACCAATCCTCTAGCAGTAGGAGATATCGTAGATTATGAATTAGATACTTCTGCTGATCAAACGGTTGGTGTTATAACAAATATTCACGAAAGAAAAAACTATATTGTTCGTAAGTCTGTGAACCTTTCTAAGCAAACCCATATTATTGCGTCCAATATAGATGTCGTATTTTTGTTAGTTACCATTAATAATCCCATAACAACAACCAGTTTTATTGATCGTTTTCTAGTAACGGCAGAAGCCTATGGAATTGAAGCCGTTTTAGTATTCAATAAAATAGATACCTATGATGATAAAACCCTTGATGATCAATTGTATCTTCAATATATATATGCTAATATTGGCTATCAATGCTTGCGAGTTTCTGCTAAACAAAATAAAGGAATAGAAGATTTAAAAGTATTAATGAAAGATAGAGTTTCTATGTTTTCAGGACATTCAGGAGTAGGTAAATCAACGTTAGTAAATGCTTTAGAACCTACATTAAATCTAAAAACAAAAGAAATTTCAGAACAACATCAGCAGGGACAACATACCACTACTTTTGCTGAAATGTTTGATTTAGAGTTTGGAGCTAAAATTATAGATACACCTGGTATTCGAGGCTTTGGAGTAGTAGACATGGAAAAACAAGAAATAGGAGATTACTTCCCAGAATTTTTTGCTTTAAAAGAGCAGTGTAAATTTAATAATTGTTTGCATAAAGAAGAACCTCATTGTGCTGTAAAAGAAGCTTTAGATGCTGATGCAATAGCTTGGTCAAGGTATAATTCATATTTGCAAATATTAGAGGGAGATGATGAAACGTATAGAAATGATATTTATAAAAATAATGAGGAATTATACTAGATAATAAATACTCCCCTTTAGGGGTATGCCTTACAAATAATAGAATCTATCAAAATACAAGTAAATATTTTTTTTAACCGAAAGAATTATTAATAAACAATACAGTTGATAGTACATTTGTTAGGAAATAAAGAATCTGTAAACGATATTTTATTTAAAACATACATGAAAGTTGTAATTCAGCGTGTTTCAGAAGCCTCTGTAACCATAGAAAACGAAATTGTTGCAAAAATTAAGCAAGGACTTTTAATATTGGTTGGGATTCAAGATTTAGATAATCAAGAAGATTCCACCTGGTTAAGTTCAAAAATTGTAAACCTCCGGATTTTTGATGATGAGGAAGGTGTTATGAATCGTTCTATTAAAGACATTAATGGAGAAATAATTGTAGTAAGTCAATTTACATTATATGCTCAAACCAAAAAAGGAAATAGACCTAGTTATATAAAAGCGTCAAAACCTGATGTAGCCATTCCTCTCTACGAATCATTCGTTAAACAAATAGAAACCGATTTAGAAAAGCCAATTCAGACAGGAAGATTTGGAGCAGATATGAAAGTCCGCTTAGTAAATGACGGTCCTGTAACCATACTAATGGATACAAAAAACAAAGAATAATTAATAAAAAAAATATTTATAAACGATATCCTATTTATAAAATATTTAGAAGAAATAATTCAAGGCTTCATGAATTTCTACAATTGAAATAAATACTTATTTCAATTGTATCTTAAAACCATTTATGTTTTTCTTTAATACTTAAAAAATGTAATTATGAATATAAAAAACGCCCAGCAAGAAGTAGATAATTGGATTAAAAATCACGGGGTACGTTATTTTAACGAATTAACGAATATGGCTCAGCTTACAGAAGAGGTAGGAGAAGTAGCCAGAATTATAGCGCGCAGATATGGAGAACAGTCAGAAAAAGAAAGCGATAAAAATAAAGACTTAGGCGAAGAATTAGCAGATGTTGTATTTGTTGTTTTATGTTTAGCCAATCAAACAGGGGTTGACTTGCAAACGGCTTTTGATAAAAAAATGGATCTAAAAACAAAACGAGATCACGATCGTCACCATAACAACGAAAAATTGAAATAGTATAGGGTTTTAAGTTACCTATACTTCATAGCTTGTATATATATCAATAAGAAAGGCCGTTGAAAAAGCAATACAAGAAAAACGATAGATCTACATTTTACCATCTGAATACTAAGAATAAAGATTTGAACAGTGGAAATAAAACTTCAAAAATCAGTTGTAAATAATGAACAACAGCCCATTAAAATAACAGGTAGCAAATCAGAAACCAATAGGTTATTACTATTACAAGCGCTGTATCCAAATATTGTGGTAGAAAATATTTCCAATTCGGACGATTCAGAGGTAATGCAAAAAGCTTTAAACGGTTCTTTTGAAGGGGTGGTAGACGTGCATCATGCTGGAACAGCTATGCGTTTTTTAACTGCCTTTTTTGCCATTCAAGAAGGAAAAGAAATAATACTAACGGGGTCTTCTCGTATGAAAGAGCGACCTATTAAAATTTTAGTAGAAGCTTTACAACAACTAGGTGTTGAAATTTTATATTTAGAAAACGAAGGTTTTCCGCCTATTAAAATTAAAGGAAAAAAAATAACCCAAAATAAAGTAATATTGCCCGCCCATGTAAGCAGTCAGTATATATCTGCTTTGCTCTTAATTGCTCCAACATTAGAGAAAGGATTAGAGCTAACGTTAGAAGGACAGATTACTTCTATTCCGTATATCCAAATGACTTTATCATTGTTAAACGAAATGGGAGTCCAAACATCTTTTGAAGAAAATAACATTACAGTCAATCCGAAATCCGAAATCCAAAATCCAAAATTTACAGTTGAGTCTGATTGGAGTTCTGCATCTTATTGGTATTCTATTGTAGCACTTTCGGAATTAGGTACACAAATAACGCTTTGTAGTTACAAAAAAAATAGCTTACAAGGAGATGCCGTTCTGGCAGAAATTTATCAGTATTTTGGTGTCGAAACTATTTTTAATAACAATACAATAATATTAAAAAAAAGAACACCTCATTCAGAATTTATAACTTATAACCTGAATACTTGCCCAGATATAGCCCAAACAATTGCGGTAACCTGTTTGGGCCTTGGAATAGGATGTGATTTGTATGGTTTGCATACCCTAAAGATTAAAGAAACAGACCGTTTAGAAGCCTTGAAATTAGAGTTCACTAAATTAGGTGCTGAAGTAATGGTTACTGCCGAATCATTACATTTAAAACCTTCCACGTTTATTAATCAAAATATCAGCATAAAAACCTATCAAGATCACAGAATGGCAATGGCTTTTGCCCCGCTTGCACTTCAAGTACCTATTACAATAGAAAATGCTGAGGTAGTAAGTAAATCATATCCTTATTTTTGGAAAGATCTACAAACGGTAGGTTTTGTTTATACGAAAGTACTATGAGATAAGCGATGTAAGTAGAAAAAATAAAAACACCCTCAAGGTACGCTACGCCTTTATGTAGAAAAGTTACAGGGTTTTTGGTTCCCAATATTTTAGAGCAAGATAAGGAAGCTTAAGGATTTTAGCGGTATATAAAGCCTACGATAAATAGAATTAAGAAAGATTCCTTTTTAAAAGAGTATGGGGACTTTATGAGTGTAAAGAATGCAAATCTTTTCTGTTGATAAAATTTTTATTTATAATAGAGTTCTAAAAGAAAAGGAAATAAATTTAATTAAAGATCAGCATCAAAACGCATTAAATTATACGGACTTATCTCGTCCGAATTTAATAAAAAAGATCTAAAAAAGACACTTTATTCGAATCCCGTTAATCCAAATTTAAATACAGATATTGAAAATGAAAAAATTATACTTTTAATCGTAGCTGTTTTTGGGGAAGCTTACAATACCAAGCAAATAGACATGGCGGATCTTAAAGAAGGAATATAAAAGCTAAGAATAGAAGATATAAAGCGAAAGAGTCACGATAATACCAATCATTAAAAAACAAACATTTCTTATACAAATCCTTTGAGAGAAGGGGAAAAAAAGGAATAAAAAAATAAATCCTAATTTACTTGACAACCCCTCTTTTGCAATTGTATATTTGTACCCTTGATTTTCAGAAGACTTCTGGAATTTAATTTCTAAAATCTAACATAAAGTATGAAGTTATCCAATTTCAATTTTAATTTACCAGCTGAATTATTAGCTGAATACCCTGCGGAAAATCGTGATGAATCTCGTTTAATGGTAGTACACCGTAAAACAGGTGAAATTGAACACAAATTATTCAAAGATATCATTGAATATTTTGATGAAGGGGATGTAATGGTTGTAAACAATACTAAGGTATTCCCTGCACGTCTTTATGGAAATAAAGAAAAAACAGGAGCTCGTATTGAGGTATTCTTATTAAGAGAGTTAAATGCAGAACAACGTTTATGGGATGTATTGGTAGATCCAGCTCGTAAAATTCGTATTGGTAACAAACTATACTTTGGTGATGACGATTCATTAGTAGCTGAGGTAATTGATAATACAACTTCTCGTGGGAGAACATTGCGTTTCTTGTACGACGGTTCTTATGAAGAATTCCGCCAAAAATTAGTAGATTTAGGAGAAACACCAATTCCTAAATATATTAATCGTGAAGTAACCGAAGAAGACGCGGAACGTTATCAAACTATTTATGCTAAAGAAGAAGGAGCCGTTGCAGCACCCACTGCTGGTTTGCATTTTTCAAAGCACTTAATGAAGCGTTTGGAAATAAAAGGTATTAATTTTGCTGAGGTAACTCTACACGTAGGTTTAGGGACTTTTAATCCTGTTGAAGTAGAAGATTTATCAAAACATAAAATGGATTCAGAGGAAGTCTTAATTTCAGACGAAGCTTGTGAAACCGTTAATAAAGCTAAATTAAATAAAAAAAGGGTATGTGCTATAGGAACTACTACCATGCGCGCTATGGAAAGTTCTGTTTCCTCTAATAAAACATTAAACTCGTACCAAGGATGGACTAATAAATTTATTTTTCCTCCTTATGATTTTTCCGTTGCAGATTGCATGGTTACCAATTTTCATACACCTAAATCAACTTTGTTAATGATGATCTCAGCTTTTTGTGGTCATGATCTTATGATGAAGGCTTATAAAGAAGCAGTAGAACAAAAATACCGATTCTATTCATACGGTGATGCGATGTTAATTTTATAATACATCCTTATAATTATAAAGGGTTATCTAAAAAACAAAAAATCTGATTAAAACATATTATTTAAGTAAATAATTTGAAAACAGATGCAATTAGGTTTAAAAAAATGTAATTTTTAGATAACTCTTTTCTATTTAATTACATAATTACTTCAAAAAAACGGAGCCAATTACAGTTCTAAAAAACAATACCATTTAAACTTTGAATTTTCTTTTTAAAAATAGTACATCTATAAAAGCAACAAAAATTAGTGTTGGTTCTCGATGCGCTTCGCGCTCGAACTAACGATGATTTGGATTATATACTCAACCGTCTGTTCGAGTTGTTTTTAAAATGAAAAAAACGTATCGAGAACTTTACTTTT
>NZ_PCMX01000054.1 GCF_002530675.1 Flavobacterium columnare NBRC 100251 = ATCC 23463 | reverse complement strand
CTTCGGCTAGTGGGTCAATAGCAAACCATCTACCAATTCTAGTATCTAACATTCTGGCTCCAAAATTATAACTATTCCCTTCCCCTTTAATTTCGTCATCTTTTTCTTGACCATTAAACCCGTAACGATATGAAGATGAGCTACCATAGCGATTTGGAATGAGGGAGCCAAAAGGGTAATAGTCATTATAACTAAGAACGTCTGGCATAAAGGTAAAATTATTTCCTGAATTTCCAATAAATAATTTACGATCTGTAATAACTGAAAGTACATTTCCTAAATGATTTGATAATTCATAATTTTTATCGCCTACTAAACGATATGCTTCATTTGCTGGTCTTTCTATTTCTGATATAGATTTTCCTTGATCAATACCTTCGCAAATATCGCCTATCCCGTCTTGGTCTGCATCTAACTGATTTCCATTAGCGTCTGTTTGACCTTCTGATTTACCGTTTTTAGTATCAATACAATTATCACATCCATCTCCAAATCCGTCTTCATCTCTATCTGATTGGTATTGATTTGTTAACGATAGATAAGTTGGATTAGCATCACGTATAGCAAGTGCTTGTTGATCTTTAGGATCTATAGTTACATAATCAATCCTAGGATTGTATTTATTTTTACAGTTGTCACAGTCGTCTCCTACACCATCACCATCGGTATCTAACTGGTAATCTGGATTGGTTGGATTAGGAGTAGGATTATTTTTCTGACAATTATCACATACATCACCGTATCCGTCTCCATCGCTATCTTTCTGGTCGGGATTAAAAGTAAAACGACAGTTGTCTAAACGTTGTTTTCCGTCTTCTTTGAAATCAAGTACTCCATCTTGGTCTGTATCTAATGCTTGAGGTCCACAATAAGTGTCCGAATAATCTTTGGATGTTAAATTGGTTATTGTTAAAGGTTTTACAATATTATCTTTATCTAACATATCGGTAGAAACAGATGTCGGGGTTTCGTCAAAACTAAACTGGTGTTTGATTTCATCTATTGAATAGGTGAAATCGCAAATTTCAGCATGGGCAGAACCTAACGACCAATCTTGGTAGTTATTATTAGGATCATAAAAGGCTAAGTAATTAGCTCCTAAAGCATTATTAGGTAGTGTTGGAAAATTAATTAGGTGTTGCTCATGTGGTTCTATGTTACCATATCCAAATGACCAATTTAATCCTGAATCAACTTTATTTGCTTTATATATGTTTCCGTTTACATTTATTTTAACATCAAATTGATTATTACCATTTTTATTAATGTTTACTTTTAAATTCCATTGGTTTTCTGGTATTTCTGTTGGTATGGTATAATCTATTGTTTGTACATAAGCATCAAACTTGTTTCTTTTACCTCCAGAGCGCGTTGAATATACACCGTAATCTCTTTTGTGTAATACTAATTTCACAACTGGTTTATAGACAAATACATCTGGGTTGGTTGACTTACGTATTTTTTCTATAAACATAAATGCGGAGCTTCTATAATAAGGTCCTGCATCGATCCAATCTCTTTTTGATAGATGATTATGTAACGATAGTAAAAGGCCTTTTTCTGGTGTATTTTGACTGATTTTTATATTGGTTTTTAAAACAATTGAGTCATTTATTACCCCTGCATCTGGAAAGAAGTTTAATCCATATTCAGAAGGACTTTGCCAAGTTTTACTGTCTTTTATTGTTTTTAATTCAATTCCTTTTATTTTGGAGGTTACCAATCCGAAAGGTGCTGTTTTTTCTAAATTACTCCATTCTTTTTTAGCTAATTTGTTTTTTATTGTTTGATTAGTGCTGCTTAGGTCTAGATCTGCGTTTTGAACTCCCAAGCGACTACTTCCGTAGATATCGTGTTCTACCAAACGAAAAGTTCCTGACTTTGTATCTACTGGTGTGTTTATGGGTTTTATTTCTGCTAAAAATTTAGCATTTGTTTCGGTACTAAATCCATTAGACAATACAATTTCATTTGAGGCTTGTAGGGTTAGGTTTCCGGTACTTTTTACGGTTGATATACTATTGCTACTACTTGAAACATAGATCCCTTTGCTGGCTTTCTTTATTTCCGTACCGGATACGATATAATCGTTTAGGTATAAATTAGGAACCACAGGTTCTGTAACTATTGTATTTTTTTCGTTGGCTTCGTATACGGCCATTACATTTCCTTGTGCATCTCTTTGATAGTAGGTGGTATTGTTTTTTTCATTTGGTCTACTAATCGTTTTTGCTATCCTGTTGCCTAAACCATCGTAATCAAAAGTAATGATGGTACCGTTATCTTTGGATACTTTTTTTACTTTTCCATCTACACGCCAATCAATGGTAATGCCTTCTTTTTCATCACGGATTAACTGCCCGATAGCGTCGTATTTATAATTATCGGGGTTTTGATCGTCTAGATCTAGTGTTGTATCGTTTGGATTATTAGGATCATTTGTAAATGTTTTGTTTGGTACTGTATCGTCTATGTATGCTAATTTATTAGTACCTGGAATATAATGGTATGAAAAATCATCCATTAAATTATAATCTTTTTGAGTGATATTATTATCTGTTTTCTTAACGGGAGCAGTTCGTTTTAATGTAAATAGGTTTCCATTAGAATCGTATTGATATTGACTACTTAAAGATTCGTGTGTTTGATTTAGGGAATTGATTCCTATGGAGTTCATTGTTTTAATTCGGTTGAGCTGATCATAGGTGTATTTATTAAACTGCGAATTTAATTTTACTTGGTTTTCATCAAGTAAGGAAGTTACCATTTCTTTAATATTACCGTTGTATAAATTCTTATTTGTTTGAAGATTCATACCTTGTGATAAAGAAAAAGTATTGGTGTCTAAAACAGATTTTGTGTTTTGCCTTGAAAGATAATCACCGCTATAATAGTTTAATGCAAATGCTATGACATCTTGACCAACTGCATTTGTACCATTTAAGGATCCATCATGACCAATATCATGGCCTATTTGCTCAGAATTTACAGCTTTGAGCCAACCTTGAAGTGTATAGATATAATCTAGACCTTGCACTGTTTTATCGCCTATTATGGTACGAGCAAGGGGACCATGCTGGTAGTATTCATATTTAGCATCTTTTTCCCATATTATATCATCTGTACTGGTTTGTACTTCCACAATACGATTATCTGCATCATAGGCATATTTGTGTATGAATTGATCTTTTTGTCCTGGTTGGTAAATAACTTTATTTACTTTTCCACTGATTAGATCATAGTCATAAACTACTTTTTTAGCGTCTTGTTGTAAATTAATAAGATTTGCTGATGTATTTCTTTGTACAAACTGTCTTACATTGCCGTGTATATCATAATCATAAAAAATAGCATTGTCGTATTTGTTAATATCTACTAAGGTAGAAGCTTTATCAATATATAGAACTGCTGTAACTCTTTTTTGGTTATTATCTTCATGGCTTTTTCCTATATATTTTAGAGCATCTGGATGTTGTTCGTCATACAGGGTATGGGTAACTTGTTGTTTTAAATATAATGATTCATTGTCTTGTTCGAAATTATTAATAGCAATGCCTGATTTTAATAATCTTCCATTTTCATCAATGGTAAAACTAGAAGGAGCAATAATTTCTCCTGCTTGGTAAATTCTACCTAGACCATCATATTTTGTAAAACTAAAAGCGGTACAAATACCATTTGAACATGTTATACTTTTCTTTTGATTAGCATTTTGGGAAGCAATAATTCGTCCTAAAGCATCGTAAGCAAAACGTGTTTCACCTCCATCAGGTGTTTTTTGCCATACTAATTGGTTTAAGGAATTGTATTTGTATTCTGTATTAAAACTATGATTAGCTTCTATAGCTGTTTGTGATGCGTTTTCTGGTGTATCATTTTTTTCTCTAAAGTTGTTGATATTGATATTTAATGGATCATTATCTTTAGTGATTCCTAGCCTACTTACCCCTTTAGGAGGTATAGTTTGGGTTAAATTACCAGCTTGATCATAATAATACAAGGTGTATTGATATTCTTGATCTTTTGCTTCTTTTGTAAAAGTTTCTTTTAGATGATCAATTGCTTCTTTGATATAGTTCGTTACAAATTCTTCTTTTTTTAAGGCTTTTTCCTGACTTGCTAAGACTGTTGTATAGGTTTTAGTAATAGATTCATGAAAGATTTCGCAAGGTGTTTTTGTTTCATTAACTGTAAATTTTAGATCTGGAACCATTGGAGCTGGTGGACACACTTGGTTTTCAACTACGTATACATTATTAATGTAGTTATTCCATGACATACTATAATCGTTTGATGATATGTAAAGAGCATAACTATCTATTGCGCTTATAAGATCTTTATATCCGTAGTTTAGTTTGGTAGCCCCAAATTCAGCTATACTAATGTATTTATAATTGGTAACATCCGAAATAAAGAATTTCTTTAAATAATATAAATACGGAGTTGTTATATAGGCAAATTTAGCATTACAAAAATACTCATCATTGGCTGCTAAATATTCTGGCAAAGTATAATTGGGTAGTTTTGCTTTCATTCCTTCAACATACTCTTTCCATTTTGAGCCACAAGCTAAAGGCTCTACTTCCTGAGGGACACATTTTATACAAGGAACTTCTTCTTCTTTTGTACAAGAAGGCGGTAATTTTAAACAAGAAATTTTACCTCTAAGATACCTTTTTTCTAAATATGCTTCTTTTTTTATTCTTTGAAAATTATAGATATATCCTATTTTTATTTTAAAAGTAGTATAGGTATCATCATCAAAAATTAGATCATAAAGATATCTATTGCTATAATTACTATCAAGGTATAAATCAATAATTTCTAAATTAACACCGCAGGATGAATTTTTACCAAATGCAAACGATAATTCATTTCTATTTAATACCCAATTTGATATGACTCTATTTTCAACAGGTAGCGTTAAAGGTAGAGCCAATAACGAGTTAGGGCTTATATTTTCAGGACTTTTATATCCCTCTTCATATAGATATTTTTCGTCTAAAGCAATATTTAACAATTTAGTTAAATTAGTTTCTACATCAATTTTTTCTTTGCAAAACTCTAAACAATCAATAGATCCTGTTATTATTTTATAACCAGCCGGTTCCATTTCCATTAATGTCCCTTTGTATTGATAAGAATGCGTTGGCACTGATTCATAAGGATTATTATGAGCCCAAACTGTAAAGGTTTTATTATCAGTATTTAACTTAAAATTAGAAAAATGAGTAATTGCATTAAAATAATTTCTATGTGTCTCATAATTTCCTGAATTTAAATAACTTAGTATTAAGGAAAAATCACAATTAGCAAAATTATATTGCATCCCTTGAACTTTACTACTGAATTGAGAGTTTTTAGGAGTAATCCATTCTGTTTTAAAATTATCAATGGTTGAACCATTAGGAATGATATAAGGGTCTACTTCTTGCCATTCTTTTGGATTATATGATGCGTTATTATTAGGTAATTGTCCTTTATTATTTTTTTGAGTTGACCATAAATGGTTAATCAATTTTAAAAGATTAGCTTCTGCTATCTCTTTTATAGATAGCTTTTTTGTACAAATACATTGAAAATCTTTTGTTGCAAGTTTTCCTTTAACAGAACTGATGATACCATTATTATTGATAGAGAAAAATTGAATATTATAACTATTATCAATTTTTATACTTGTGATTCTATCTGTTGGTAAATTACCTTGTAAATCCGTAACGTTGATTAAAACCTGTCCTGTAGTTGGTAATATAAATTGAAAACCATCTATCGTTTTTTTGTATTGTGCTGCAAATTGAGTATCATTTAAAAATTGTTGAATAAAATTATTTGCATAAGGATAGATGCCTGAAGCGGGTGGCGATTGAGTTGAATTATAGCCTGTGTTTAAACGGATACCTGTTGTACTATTAACTGTTTTTTCAGAAATTAATTTATTAATTATTTGTAAAAGGTTTCTTTCAAAATACATTTTATTGGTACAACCAGCAGTTGCATCAATAGTTGCTTGACCATTTACATTAATGGTTCCGTCTTCGGTACAGGTATCAAGAGGAGCTTCTGTGGTTCCTTCAATAAGAATTTCTTCAAAACATGTTTTTAAAGGATCAGGATCAAAATCAGCCTTTGCGATAATTTTAAATTTATAATTTTTCTTTTCTCCTCCAGGAACTGCATATATGTCCTTAAATTCAGTTATATAAAACTGGTTGCCGTACATAGACCAGTCTGGGGCTGATGCACTGGCACCTCGTACCGTTGGACAAGAAGTAATATAGGAGGTTGGGTTGATTATTTCTAGTTTAATTTTTTTATTACTAGCGTTTTCGTCTTCAATTTTTAAATCTAAGACTGTATTTGACACGATATAGCCTTTTATTTTAGGAATTGACGTTAAATCCTTTATAAGGGTTCCTGCTCCTAGGCTTTCATATAATTTATTAGTTAGTTGAGCTATTGTATTGGCAGGAATTTCTTCTGTATTATAGGTAGGCAACTTCCCTATTGGATTATAATCTTTTTGAATTAATCCATTTAAAAACGACTGCATGTCTAAAAGTAATGGGCATTTTTTAGTTTCTAGGTATAGGCTATTATTAGCTGCTGTAATGCTGTTGTCTAAATTTTGATCATCACTGGCCCCTGAATCATAAAAATAGTCTGAATCTATGAAACGTTTTTGTTTGTCTTTATAAAAAATTCTTACGTCTAAATTGTCTATTGCTAAAATATTTTGTGGATAAACACTTACATAAGATGTTTTATAAACCTTTTTTAAATTGTCTATTGCATCGGAGAAAGGTGTAAAAGGATTTCTTTCATCTATTTCTTTTGCAATAGTATTATATGTTTTCGCATACTTTCTTAAAGTATATCTAAATTTTTCTGTGTTATTAATATTTCCTATATAGCCATTGTATCCTTTATTTTTTATGCTATAAATATTTGAAAAAACAGTTTTTATTTTATTTTTAAAACTGGTATAATAGTTTTTGTAAGTAAGCCAGATTCTATCTTTTTGTTTTTCATTAACATTATTATTAATGTAGTTAATTAATGCGCTATTATTTTTAACGTTATGAAAAATACTTATTGGTGCTAAACCGTTTCCAAATAAAACCGTGTATGCAGCGGCTTGAAACATATTCATTTTATAATCTTGACCTTGGTATTTATAGGTCATTCCTTCATAATTTTCAGTTAGAGCCTCAATAATCAGGTTTTTTCTTAATGAACTCTGAGATGTACTCTCTACTTTATTGTAATTTAAATTATAAAAAGGATCTTCTTCTAAAATTTTTATACCTGTAGCGGAACTTGGATTTTCGATTAACTGTTTGTTTTGACTAGCTATTTTATAGGTTTCTATTTCATTTAGAGCTAAATCATAATTATCAGTATTATTTCCGTATTTGATTAAAGTATTCTCGCAAAGTGCTTTATTATATTCGTAATAATAATACTCTGGGTGATAAGCGAGTAAAGATTTTGCCCAATTTTGTTTCCAATTTTTAATAAAATCGGCTATGTTATCAAGATATTGAGGGGATACTAGGTATTCATCTTCATTATCGCCTTTTTTCATCCCTCCTAATCTATAGTTAGAGGTTACTGATAAAATATCCGTATCGGTGATATTTTCAGGAAGTAATGGAGTATTAGGTTCAATAGGAGGCAAATAAGTGTTTTCTGCTATTTTTTTAACTGTTACCCACGCAATAGATCCATCTGCATTTTTATACACTCCATCTGATGGGTATTTCCAACTAAATTGTGATTGTTCCTTAGTTACTGTTTTATTATCTCCATACGCATCTTTCCCTATAGGATAGCTACCACCTCTTAATAGGTAATTATATTCATTAAACACACTCAAATCATCATTAACGACTTGAATTGTATTATTAGAAGGATCTGGTGTGTTAGTATTTGTATTAGTTGATGTATTTGAATCGGGATTACTAGCATTAATTACAATATCAGTAGTACTATCATCCATATCAGGTTTAAAAATAATTCCTTTTATTGAACCGTACTGTCCATTTGGGCTTAGATCTGACAGCAAAGTTGTTTCCATAATATGACAACTTGTAACCATTTTAGGACAAAGATCACGACAAGTTTGCAATGAGAAATCAAATTCTTTTTTAAATAAATTCTCATCATTATTTATTATTATAGGATTTAATGAAAGGTCTTGATAATTTAATTTTCCTAAGGTATCATAGGTAAAGATGGTAGGAGCATATCTGGTATTTAATTTATCTAAGACATAACCGTATTTAGCAATAGCTGCATATTGATCAAAAATAGGTTCCGAACATGTTTTATTATTGTTTTTATCAAAACAATTGCTAAATTCTATTTTTTGATTTTCTTTTAAATAGTTTTCTACTAATGTCTTTTCACATAAACCACATGTTATTTCACAACCGTTTACATCGATTTGAACATTAAATAATTCTGTTTTAGGATTACAGATATTATCTTGTTTTGAAATTTCGTATAAATAATCTTCAGCATAAGCGTCTAAAGCATCTTTGTTAACAACTAGTTCTTTTGACAACAAATAACTTCCTTGTGACAAATTTTTAGCTTCTAATTTTTGAGTATTATAAGCTATTAAGGGTAAATTTCCTTTTGGATTTTGTGTATTGACAGAACCTATTGTTTTGATTGGATTTCCTTCAAAATTGAGTCTTTCATTAGCACAATCGTCTTTTAAACTTATTTTTAAATCATAAACAAAAGGATATGATTTGTTTGTTAAGCAATTTGGTTGAAAGGTATTTTTACTATGTTCAAGACCGTAATCAAATTTAATGGTAGAGGGTAAATTTCCAACAACTTCTAATTTAGAGGTTAAATCTATTCCGTCTTTTAAAATACCAAAACGGCCACTTGATTTTTTTTTGTTATTAACTAATAAATCTGTTTTTAAATTGCCTTCTGTTGCTAACTCGGGTAAAGCATCTAAATTTTCTGGTGATTGTCCCACTAAAGCTGTTGCTATTGTTTTTCCTTTAGGATCTATATAACTAACACTCGCTTGACCATTAGGATCTATAACTGTGTTTTTTTTATATTTATTTGCAAAACCTACTTTATACCCAAAAATACGATTTAGTTCTTCTTGACTTGGTGTAGAATATAAATAGGTCATTTCATGACCTCGTCCTATTTGATGATCTGAGCCTACGCCTCCTTTTTTATAAATTCGTCCTGTATTATCGGGTGTGTACACTATTTGAGAATAGGGAAATCCTTTAGCATCAGGTACGTAATCCTGAAAATTATTAGATACTTTAGCAGCTGCGGAATAATAGTTACTAGCCCCCGAACTGGTATTCATTTTATTAGATGTAGATACGCTACAATCTGTTTTTTTAGGATCATCCCAATCAAAATCTAAGTGAGAAAAAACCGTAGTTTGATTTTTATTTAGTGAGTCAAAATATTTTATAGCACTATTTTCTAAAGGCACGGGTAGTACTTCTATGGCAGGACGTCCTTGATTATCATATATTACTTCTCCTACGATAGATTGGTTATTGGTATTAACTTTTGTTACGGTTTGTCTATTTCTAAGTGAACCGTCAAAATAACTTACGACTTCTTTTTTCTTACCATCTTCAGCAAATGAAGATTGGTACTGCCAATTTTTACTGTCTTTTTCGTGTGGAACTACAATTTCAATTTTATCTTGCCAATCACTTAGGTTTTGAAATTTTTCTGCATTTGTTGTAGACCATTTTCCGAAATAAATTTTTGATACGTCATCTAAAAAACGACCAACAGGTCTAACTCTATATAAGAGGTATCCTTTTGAAAATATTAATGGAATTCTATAGCTCAGTTCTTTCGTTTGAATTCGGGAGCTATTACGCTTAAAGTCTT
The DNA here is from genome assembly GCF_002530675.1 of Flavobacterium columnare NBRC 100251 = ATCC 23463. Classification (GTDB taxonomy): domain Bacteria; phylum Bacteroidota; class Bacteroidia; order Flavobacteriales; family Flavobacteriaceae; genus Flavobacterium; species Flavobacterium columnare. Next base: position 18,570 of record NZ_PCMX01000054.1, on the reverse strand, counting down.
CTTCTGTAAAAGGAATATTATTAGGCAATTTAGGTTCACTCCCTTCTCCATAATTATCAATCCAAGTCCATTCTAGCTCATATTCAACAGCTGGAAAATTAGGATCTTTGTTCCAACTAATTTGAATTTCATGTTCTCCTTTTGCTTTATCTAAAAGTGTAATTTCTTCTTGAAATCCTTTGTAGGTAACTAAACTAGCATTGGGTTTTACAGCGGTGTCTTTTATGTTAAAATATCTTTCTGTACTAAAAATTAATTCAATAAAGACATTGCTTGGACTAGTTAATGTAATAGGTTTGTCATCTAGATTGGTATACATTACTGATAATACTTTTATCTCTGCTTTATGAGTCCCTGCAAGTTTATATACCACAAAATCATTGTGTTTAAGATTTTCTGTGGTCTTATTATGGGTTATAACAAATTCTTTTATTTCAGTATTTTGAACGTTGTTTGACAGTACTCCGTTATTAGCATATCGTTTTATTTCTAATTTTACAATAGCTTTATAACTTACATTAAATTGAGATTTTACACTGGTGGAAGAAGAGGTCTCTCCAATACCATAAGCGGATTCGTCTAACCCAATGTGTATATTTATTGCCGAATTAATAGATGTAAAATCGGATAATTTAGATTCATTAGAATTGGATTTATTTAATTCTGAGAATTTTGAATCTGTAATACTTAAGGTAGGCTGACCGTTTAAAGCAGTTCCTATTAATCGATTGGATTTTTCCTCAATATATTGTGACCATCCCGCTGTAATATTTAGAATTAAAAATAACTGTAGTAAAAATTTTAAAACATTCATTTTGGAATGTGAGGCTATCTTTACTGAAGTTTTCTTTATTTGAATTGTACTCATCGCGTATTCTTTTAATAGACTTAACATACGAATTAGTTTCTATGTTTTTTAGTTTATAGTTTTGCTATTTCCTTGAATCAAAAATCTTATATGACTTGTATTTTGGTAAGGCTATAGCTGTTTTATTATTAATTTTTACATACAAATCTGAATTAATCAAATCTAACTGTACATTACGGTTATAATGGTTGTAAATCATTTCTAACCTTGGAAATTCAGACGAATCTTTTTTATAATCTCTTGAAAAGTTATATTTCGTATTATAATAAAAAACTTGTTTTTTGAGTGTATAATCTTTATTAATTTTCAATAGAATTTTTGAATATAATAGTCCTGAAAATTGTTTCGGAACATAGGTTATTTCCCAATGATCTTTATAATCTTTAAAGGAATTTTCTTCACAAAGACGCACAAGATTTTCTATATCTTTAGTTAAATTAGATGAAGATTTTGGCGCATTATTTATCAACATTGTTTTATGTTTATGATCAACTTGTATCACATACTTTGTAGTTGTAACAATATCATTAGTACCTACTTTCATTAAAACTTCGTTTTTTGAGTTCTTCATAAATGATCCTAAATAACTCTCATGAATTACATTTGTAAGGTGATTTTTATAAAGGTTATACTTTATTTCAAACTTTAATGGTTTAGGTTCTGTGTATTTAGTAATCATAGATTTCATTACTTGATCACTTGTTTGACACCATATAGACCATGAAATTAGAAAACAAATGTGAATTAGAATATTATGTATTATTTTCATTAATTAACTTTTATATAATTACCTGAACGGGTTTCTTGTATGGTCTTAATTCCTTTTAAGGTTTCTTTTTTTACTCTAATCAAACCTCCTTCGTTATCGTACTCATAAAATGTAGCATAATTATTTTCGTCTAATTCGGACATCAATTTGAAATTTTCTGGATCATATACAAAAGATTTCATACTACCATTAGTAGGATGTATACGGATATCATCAAAGAAAACAGGGGTTCCTTTACTATCGTTAACTAATTCTATAATCATGAATTCAGATCCAACAGGAACATTAAATTTTTCATTTATACGTTGCCATCCTTCTACGACTTCTCCTTTTGGTTTAAAAGCATAGGTCATTATTTTTTTTCTATCTGCATTTTCAAATGAAACTTGAATTTTTACATTGGTAAATTCTTTAACTTGAGTATTTGTATCTTCTCTTACCCAAGCTCCTAAAATATAATTTTTTGAATCAAGAATTTTTGTTGACTCTACAATTCTACTAGGTTCGGGCTGAAACGAATAACATTCACTACATTTTGTTTTTCCTCCTTCATAAGGACAGCCAAGATCTGCTAAAACAATACCTTTAGATAAAAAATCATCATTAACTTCTTCTCCTAAAAACTTGAAATCAAGTAATGGAAAGTAGTCTAATTGAAAATTAGGGTTTTCATTTGGTTTAAAGTAAGAAGGAAATATACTCGAGTTTTTTGGAATTCGTGCATTTTCAAGATCAAATAAATATTTTAACGATAAAGCTAAAGATGATGTAAGAGCTCCTTCTTGTGTGGTACCAGCAATCGACTGTTTCAATCTATTTTCTGAAAAATTAAGGGATTCTATTGAATTATCTTCTTCTAATAAATTTACTTCGCTTATATTTTCGTTCACGCTATTGGTTTCCTCTTGAATATCATTTTGAACGACCACTGGTTTTGATGTTGTATAATTAGGGTCTTTTCTCTTTAAAAAAGGGAGGGTTGTTTCTTTATTATATACATAATAACCATTCTCTACTCCTATAACAAATAGATGTGGTTTTTTTTCTTGACCACCCGACAATTTGTGTAAACTTTTGTTGTTAAATTTAAGCATTGTAGCTTGCAATTTATCTAAATCAGTGGTTTGTGAACCATCTGTAATCATTATAACCATATTTAGTTTTAAATATGATTCTTTAGCAAGAAATAAGGCTGTTTCTAAACCACTTCTCCAAAAATCAGATCCTTCACTTAAGCCTGTAACATTGTCTTTTTTATTGTATTTTTTACAATAATTTGAGAGCCATGGTAAAAAGTGTGACTTCAAGTTATTAGTGTCAATCTTAATAGGTGCAATATAATCATTACGCCAAGTGTTTGGAAGTGTATTTACTGTAACTTCGCCTTCATCTGTATTAGACATTCCAATTACAGACAGATACATATTTCCTCCCTGTTTTTCGTTTATTTCTGCTTGTTGGGTAAAATAGGCTGATAATTGTCTTTTTAACTGTGCTCTTTCTCTTTCATCCAATGAACCCGACTCATCTAAAACTAAAGCTACATGATTTTTACATTTTTCGAGGAGTAATTGTTCTGGACAAAAATTAATATGACGTATTTCTACTTTGCCAGGTTTTGATCCATCTGACAAAATGAGTTTACCATCTAAATTAAGATAATCAGATGATGTATATCCCAACAAATCAAGATCGGAAAAACTGAGATCTTTACTGGTTGTATTCCAATCAGCAGCTATAAAATCAGGTTCTTTATCTATAAATTTCAAAGGACGAAACCAGAACTTCATACTTTTATCATCCATTGAAAACCCATAAATCCTAGGTAATGAATAAGTAATATAAGGTTTAAGATCAATTAATTCGTCGCAAATATATCCTGAAGGAATACTTTCTCCATTAAGTGTTTTTTGACGTAAATGATTCAATAAATTCAGAACAAGTTTTTTTACTACAGTAGAATTACCATTGGCAGTAATACATGATTGAAAACAATCTTGTGCTTCAAAAGGATAAAAGAATTCAGAAATACAACCTTCGGCAGTGGTTATTTTAAGATTTAATCTATAACTTCCCACTTTAGTAGGGGTATATTGATAATACCCTTTCATTTCTGTAACCTTATCAACAACTACCCCCGAAGGATCAACCATGCTCCAACTATATTCTACACCCTTTGCCGAAGCGGAAAAAGTAAAATGAGAAACCTTTCCAACACAGTTTACATTCATCTTTTTTAAAAGAGTTTGTGTTTTTTCTTTACTTTTATTCAATTCTAGATCTTTGGTCGGATTTTGTTCTTTGCTAATACTACTACACCATTCAACTTCATTAATGCGTCCTATCATCTTTCCTTCTAAATATTGACATCCATTTTCAGAACCACCCGTATAGAATTTTTTTAAATTATCATATTGGTCAACATACTCTACCCATGAGTTTACTGCTGGATTATGCTCTTTATTAGTAATACTCCATAAACTTTGGAAACTTCCTTGTGAAAAAAATTCATCATTAGTTTTAGGTTCAAAATTCAATATTACGCCAGGGAATGGGAGATCACAACATTCTACAACCTTTACTTCTAAAGGATTAATTACTTTTGAGCAACCATCTAAAGTTACCGTTAACTCAATGCTATTTGAACCCGGCATACTAAAAGTAACACCTGCATTAGGTGTATTAACAGTACTAATAATTTGACCTTTAACATCTTTGAATACCCATTGATAAGTAGCCTTACTTAAATCAATACTCTTATCATCAGGTTCAAATCTTAAGTTCTCTATAACTTTATTACCACATTTGTAATCCGTTATTTCCGAAGCAATAACAATTTTACCTTCAGGTATATCACAAGGGCATTTTCTTACCTCTGTAGTGCTTTTATAATCATACACACAACCTGTGGTGGTAGTAAATTTTAATTCAATTGTATTGATTCCTACTGTGGTTAAGGTGTAATTTAAATTCTTATCAGAAGTCGTATAAACGATGTTTTCATTTGGATCTTTTATGGTCCAAAAATAAGTTCCGCTATTGAGCTGATCTATAGTTGATTGCAATAAGTCTGTTACTATCAATCTTGAACTAATAAGATTATCACCACAGGTATACGTACAGGATGATTTGCACTCACTTCCATCATCCATGTAAAGACGTGCAGCTAACGGCTTACAATTGGTCACATTGAGCATGATGAAGTTTCGTTCTAATACTAGATCTTTTATCGTTTTGTTATAAGATTGACAAGTATAAATTCCTGCATCTGTTAAAGAAACAGAAGGAATGGTATACTCCCTAGAAGTTGCTCCTAGGATGGGAGAGCCATTTTTATACCATTGAAAAGTATCTTCATCGGGTAAATATCTCCCATCTTCACACATTACAAGTGTTACTGTTTCTCCAATAATCCTATTGATATTTCTCACAGAATCGGTAGGCTTTTGTGATCCATAGAAAAAATTAAAAGGTCGTCTTACACCGAATCTCTCAAATAAATTCTTCATATCAATAAAACGAAAATAGTTACTGTTAAATTTCAATTCTAACAACGATCTATAAGATGGAAGATCTGGAAAATAACCACTAAACTCATTATATTCAACAAACAAATGAGTTAAATTTTTTAGATTTGATATGCTTGAAGGTAAATTTCCTTTAAAATTATTTTTACTTATATCAAACCATTTAAGTTCAGTTAAAGTTCCTATCTTTTCATCTATAGAACCATACAAATTTGTATTTTCTAAATCCAGAAATATTAAATTAGTTGCATCATAAATCCAATTTGGAAAATATTGTTTATCAAATCTAGGGTTATATCCTAAAAAAAGTTCTCTGAGTACTTTTAAATTAGAAAGATTTGGAATTTCGCCTGAAAGCTGATTATATGTAAGAAATAATCTATTTAAATTAACTAGTTTCTGCAAGGAGTTATTTGCTAATGAGTCTATTCTGTTGAGATTTAAATATAAATATTCTAAACTAATAGGCAAATCAGGAATAGTTCCACCAATATTACAAGCGGTAAGATTTAATTTTTTTAAGTTAGATAATTTATTTATCCAAATAGGTATTTCAGCATCTAGATTGTTATTACTTAGGTCTAATTCTCTTAGATTTATCAAGGAAGAAAGATCAGTAAAACCTTTAACATATTCACATCCTGAAATTTCTAAATATTCTAGTTTTTTCATTTTTTGCAACCAAGATGGTAATGACATCTGATTCTTCCCTAATTTATTCAAACTCAAATTTAAACTAGTTAAATTTTCTAAAGTTGAAAGATCTGGTATACTCTCAAAATCACATCCCCTTAAACTTAATGAAGTCAAACTATTCATTTTTGTAATCCAATAAGGTAAAGATTTATTTCCTGAAAGATTATTTTCTAAAAAATTAACACTTAGTATTTCTAAGTATTTAAGTGATGAAAGATCACTCAAAGTTCCTTTTAGACCATTTTGAAAACTAAAAAAAGATAAACTACAAACATGTCCGTTACTAACACCAACCCCATACCAAGTTGAAACATCAGAAGTAGGATCGTTAATTTTCCAAGGACTATCATTTGCTAAGGTGTTTTTCCAATTATCACCATTAGTAGCCTTGTAAAAGGCAATAAGCGCATTGCGTTCTTCTACTGGTATATCTGTAGCAGCTAATGAGTTTTTCCTCTTTTTTTCTTTTGTGTGTCTTTCTTTAATATTATGTAAGATTTCTTGTTGGATCTTTTGCTGCTCTTCATATATACGTTTTTGCATATCTCGCATCAAAGTAATTTCTTGGTTTACCTCAACAGGATCGGTAATACCGTGTTCTTGTAAGAGCTGAGTCGTTCTAACGGGATCAAATCCTATTTCAGCGTCGTTATAATTTTGAGCCACAACGCCAAAACCATTTAGTAGAATAAAAAGATAGAGATATATGTTCTGTATGAGTTTCATAAATTCGATTTTTTTTCAGTGGTACAACAAGGAAGATCACTATTAGATTATATTTATAATAACGATATCTATATTGTATTATATGTATCTGAATTATTTTGTACTTTTTGGAACCGCTGGACCGTTACAGTTTATTAATTTTTTAGTTACCGTTGCCTTGGTTTGAGCCTCCACACGAATACTTTTTTTACCTGTATGTGCTTGTTTATCAGTTATAGTAATACGCTCTTTTTTCAGGGCTTCTTGCCAATTAAAATGAGATTTTATTGAATTGGTACTCTCGTTAAAGTCATAATCTTCAAAACCATCAAAAGCAAGTTCTTTGTATCGGGTATTAGATGCTACTGCTATGGGAAAACGATTGTTGTAACCATATAAAGCCGTAGAATATCGATTCAACGCATCTTTGTTTTCAATTTCTTGTCCCCAAGGATTAAACTGTGAAATTTCCGAAGCAAAAGTCCAGGATTTATATCCTTCTGTAGATATTTTCCAAGTATTGGTTCCTGGGTCATATATATAAAAGGATTTAAAATCATTAAGGAATCCAGAATGCCTAGGATGATGATCTTTATTATTTCTACCTGTAAGGTAAGCATAGGACTTTATGGGTCTGTATATACCCAGTATATTATAACGATATGGGTTGTATGATTTTTCTTCTAAAATATCAAAATCTAAATTAGAATTATCTTGATTGTACTGGAATACAAGTTGATTATTTGCATCAAAAATCATTCTAGGCATATTTCCATTGCATTGAGCTGGCCAAATATCATTATACTCTATAGCCGAAACATTAACAATTTTGTAATCATTCCAGTTTTTAGATAAAAAAGGATTGGTTCCTAACGATGTTTGATTGGTTACAGGATCTTTTACTAAGTTTTCTAATGGATTTTTCATTAGCGTTACGCTTTGCATAGAAGCACTCGCCATATTAGCATACCCCGAACGAATAACCTTAAATTTTCCTTGATCTACTACTTTTAAATTAGAATTATCATCGCTGATTTTATCACTTACTTTAACACCTTTTTCGTCAATTAGATCAAAAGTACTTTTATTATTAATAGTATTAATATTAACCACCCATGCTCTAAATTCTTTGTTTTTAACCTCTTTTGGAGAGGCAGGAGTAATCCAAACTTCATCACCTTCAACTAGATAATTAGAGGCAATTTCGCCACCTGTTAACTCATATTTCTTACGAAATGGATCAAATTGCAAGTCCCATTCTAAGCCTAAATTTAGCGAAGCTTGGTTCATACGTTTGTAAGCCCAATAAGCAGGAAAATTAAGCGAATAATACTTATCATTAAACTCATTAACGGTTTCTGTTAATATAACTTCGCCAGTGTTAGCATCCCAAGCAAGATTACGTGTACTCACTTGAGAACCTAAGTCGTAAGCAATGGTTTCCCTTAAAATCCCTGTAGAGTGCACTACCTTTGTTGTAACTGCAGTTTTTAAAATATTTTCATGATGAGAATATATAGGTAATGGAATGGGGACAAAAATAGGAACTATAACAGGCAACATTTCGGTATTAAAATGTATTCCTATATTTTGTGTTTCTGATTGATTAATTCTAAAATCATTGATTACATCATAATCTACTCCTACAATGTTTTTTTCTACCTTTCCATTTTCATCTATAGTAGTAATTTCATTATTAAGATTTCCTTGACCTGAAACTTTTTCTGTCAAGTTGTCGTAAATATAATCCATACCTGAAATTGGGGTGTCTTGCCCTTCTGCATACACTTTTTGGCTTTTAAGTTTTCCATCCATATCATTAGTATGAACAAAAAATCCTTGACTTAAAGATAAATGTGTTTTTACATCTAGATTTAATAATGTACCAATATCTGAATGATCCCATTCAGGAGAAATTTTTGTAAAATCAGCAATAGTAGGATACTCTCTTGAAGTATAAAACTCAGAGACTACCTGCCCTGTAGCATGTTTTTTAACAACTATTTTTTCTGAATCTGATATCTTTTTTTCTCTCGTAAGATTTTTTACGGCTACTCTTGCATAGGTAATTTTAGGAGATGGATAAAAACATTCTCCCAAAGGCATTTCAACATAGTTTTTCACATCGCCCCCTAAAAGTGTTTCTTTATGAGCGTGATCATAGAAAGGTAGGACTAACGGATTTTCTTTACACCCAATAGGTTCATAAGTAGCTACTCCTGATGAATTTCCTTTTTGATCTTTGTAAATATATTCTTGACCATAGGCCTGCATATAAGCTTCCTCATTTTTATGTTCAATCATTACATCCCATCTGTCTTTTAGCTTTATTTCTTTTACTCTTGCTCCTCCCCCAAATTTTCGTCCATCAGGCTGCATTAAACGAATCCAAGATTTGTTTGGAATAAAATACATAGCAATGCCTTTTTCTATAAGTTGGGCGTTAGGGCTTTTAAAGATATCTGCAATTTGAGGAACTAACATCATAAGATCCATTACAACCCCTTTAACATCATCTAGTTGTCTATCTTCTTCTCCTGTATTATTATAAATTAATTTATTCAAGTGTTGACGACCAAAAAACCATCCTGCCTTAGCAATTGGATTTACAGGTAAAGCAGCAGTTAAACCATCTCCTTTAGTAACTGTTTTGATTTTAAGTACTCCATAACTTACATCTCCAATTCTTACTGTATTATGTCCAGATGATTCTATATTGATATATCCTGTAACATAATCATATTTATCTTGTCCAAATCGAACATTATTCATATTGAGTAAAAATCTAAAATAAATATCTTTATCTATTAATTTTTTAATATACTTCTCCTGAAATTCTTCAGGTGTACATACTTTATCTAACCTGATGTATAAATAATTTTTTAAATTTACAAAGTCAGGCGTATAAAGCTCTCTACTATTTATTTCAGACGCGGAAGGATTTGATTTACTTCCTACACCTACCACTTTAAACATTTGCATGACTTCTTTATCTTGCACATATTTATAATCATCTGATTCATATTTTATGTCTAATATGCCTCCCGAAGGGAGTTCTACTGAATTTAGCAACCAAGCTGATGTATATAAATCAGCATTTTGTTGACTCCTTTGTTCTACATACGGATATTCAGCATTAGACAAAGGATCATGGGGGCTATATCCAGAAGCCTCCTCTGGTTTATAATTGCCCCACACATCATTTGCCCTTTGATTATATTTAGGATTATATCCGTAATTAAATATATAGGGAGTATGTTTCCCCATATTTGAATTTCTATAGGTAAAATAAATTTTTTTTAAGGTTAATTTTCCTCCTTGGTTTTCAATTTCATTAGGTTCATTGGCTGAGACTTTATTATTATTTGGTACGTCTTGACACAATGAATAATCATATACGAAATTAGCTACTTTTATAGGAGTAGCATTTTCTCCTTTGGCACTATATTCTGGTTTTGAATATAAGGCAATCTTGTCTAGCTTCCACATTTTAGACCAAGGATGATTTGGATTATCATCGCGCCCTCCATTTTCATCCATTACACCATGTCCGTCTTTTCTTGCAGATATTGAAAAAATAGCTACATGCGTTTTGGTTTCGATTTTTTGAAGATAAACCATTTCTTTTTCTCCATAAAGATAATTTCCTTTATTATCTTTATCTAAAGATTTTAGCCCTTCATCATAATTTGCAAGTGCTTTTTCGTAAGGAACTCTCCATTTATATGTGTAAAGTTTTCCATCTAACTTTCCTTTATTTTCGTATGAAAATTTAGTGTAATTCCCTAAATCACCATCTGTAGGCCCTTTTTTCCCATCAATATCTCTATAATCTGAAGACAAAACAGAAGTTAAAAGATAAGTATGTGCATACCCAGGAGTAGTTATTCTATTAAAGTATTGATCTCCTATTCTGTTATTTCCTGTTGAATTATCAATTCCTGGAACATAATTAATAAACCCTCTTTTATTTTCAGTTTCAGGTGTTCTTCCTGAAATATCAAAAGTGACTTCCTTCTTAACAACGTTATAAGCTGTTTTATCATAATTATATCGTTCTCCCCCCTCTTTCGTTATTCTAATAGCTGCGGTATGATGCTTTTTAGATCTTGCGAATGGATTTATTGAAAATTCACCATACTTACGAGCTTCTTCAACTGAAATTTTTTCGATGCTTTGTCCTCTATTTACACGATGATCCCCTCTTTTAATCTGTAATTCTTTTCCTATTGGTAATGTCTTATATAAAAATTTATCATAGTAAAACAAACTAGCATTCCTATTGTATTTAGCTCCTTCTATTTTAAAAGCTACAGGACTATACCCTCCTAGTTTGGTTTGATTGTTAGGATCTGATAGTGTTGAGTTATAAAAAAGTTGCTTCATGTCTTTGTCTACATGAAACCCTCCTATATTTTTAAAAAAAACTTTTTCATAGTTTGGCTTGTTTCCTGATTTTTTTTCTAACAATCTTTTTATTGGAGACGTTTGCCAAAGACCAGAAGAGCTAATGCTTTCTGTGGCATCTATATCAAAGCCAAAATGCGCACCTGAACCTGCGCCAATTTCACCTCCCAAATTTAATCCAAAACTTTCATCAGTAGTATAATTATCATATACAAGACCTACTTGCCCTCTATAAGGTCTAAACATACCTCTAATTCCTTGACCTTGTATATTATACAAATCATACGAATAATTAGTAATGGGTAATGATATAGTATTTTCGTTTAACTCTCGGTCCTTTTCACGATTAAAATCTAAGATATCTGAATATCCCGCCAGAGTAGTATTTTCATAACCAAATCCTTTTTCTGTTTTATTTTTTTCAGATTCTTTAATCCCTTGTTCATTTTTATATCCAGAAAATTTTGTTCCTGGGTTTATGCCATACGTAGCAATTTCAATATTCATAGAAAAGGTATAGTTTTTAGAAGACATACCTATTCTTTTAGTGGGCGTAAACGATGTGTTTGTAAACGATAAAGATCCTCCTCCAACAGAACCTGTTTGCCCTTGAGCTTTATTTCCTTCTGTTATACTTCCGTCCTGATTTTTTACTGACCTTTGAGCCTCTTTATCTGTTTTAGTATAAGATGCCGACGCTGTAAAAGTTTCTACTCCTTTTCTACTGTTTAAACCAACTCCTAGGCTTAATCCGACACTTTTACTTTTTTCTTCAACAGTCTTAGTCTTAAGACTAAATGAAGCACTAGGTGAAACACTAACTCCCTCTGTAGAAGAAGAATTCAGATTTAATCCGACAGATAAATTCTTACTAATATCGTAACTTATTCCTCCATTAGTTGAAAAACCAACACCGTCGTAATTATTATACTTTATTCCAAGACCAAAGCCAACTCTAAGCCCTGCTTTTTCTTTTAATCCGAATGGTGAAATAAAAATATTGGCAGAACTACCAATGGTAATATTGGGTTTCATGTTATTTTCATAAGTCATAACATCCCCTTTAAAGTCATCGGGCAATCCACGTACTTGTCGTGAGATTTGACCTACACTCAAATCCCAGCCTAATCCCACCCAAGAAGCTTCTTGATCCATCGTAACTCCTGAATTATAAGCTAAGTTAATAGGATACCCCCCCACATCCATGATAGGAATATTATAATTAAAATCACCACTTGATAAATCCACCATATCTGATGTGGCAATAGGTGTAAAGGAGTTAAATTCGGGTTGTGTAGGACCTGTTGTCAGAGCATAAGCTGCTGTGGGAGCCATCAACTCTACGATTAAAGTTATCAACAAGTAATAGGCAACAATCTTTGAAAAACGACTTTCTCTAATTTTTCTCATAGTTTTATTTGAGTATCGGTACTATTAAATTTGAATTTTAAAGTCCCTTTTTTAAATAATTTATCTTTGTATATTAACTGTACTTGCTCATCAGGTTGTATCCCTGAAAAATACAGCAGTATTTTTTGGTAAGGTGCTATTTTGTAAGTTCTTTCGTAATTTACTCCAGCACAAGGAATCGTATCTTTTTTGGATGTTACTACATAAAAATCTTGATCTATCCCAAAAGCTAGATACTTTAAGCCTTCCTCGTAACTAATTCCTGTAAAAGAAGGATCAAGTAGTTCTTTTTCTTCTTCTTGTTGAAAAACAAACTCCATCACCCGCTCTGTTTTATTGGCCTTATAAATAGAGTCTATAGCCCATAAATCTTGGCTACCTTGGTTTTTTAACAAATAGTACTGAATAGGAACTTCTGTAGCCGTAAATCCAATATCGTCTACTTTTTGAGTACGCATACGCGATTTCCATCCACGCCCCTCTAATTGGAAGAGTTGATAACGAATATCAGAATCATCTTTAGGATCTTTTTTACAAGAAATTAAAGACAAAAAGGGTACTACCAAATAGAGTAGAACCAATTTAATTCCCTTCATATTTTTGATTTGAAAATTGGATTAAATCAAACGTAATATCTACTTTAGGATTAGCATAAATAACTTGCTGTTCTTGTGTTGAACCTATCACAATTTGATAGTTCTGCTGAGTAGCATATTCTTGAACATACTCTTGAAGTCGTTTCCAAATTTTAGCTGATTCTTGCATAACAAATGCTTGACTTGCTTGTTCAAATTCGTTTCGCTTTAAGATAAATTCTTTGTTTAAATTTTCGTTGTTTTCGTTCCCAGGTGTATTAATTTTAGCATATAAGGAGTCTAAAACCGCTTTTTGTGTTCTAAATTCACGATCGCCTGCCTTTTTCATTTCTTTGGTCATATTAAAACCTTCGAAAAGTTTTGCATTATCTACACACACTACATCAGGTGATTTAAACACCTGAAAAACAACTAATAATATTACAACAAAGAGTAGAAGAATTAACCCAATAGGTAGTATTTTGTCATTGCATTTTCCCCAACTAAAACGCATTTTCTTAAATTTTTTACAAAAGTAATATTTTTAAAAACTTTAGAAAAATTCAAACAACTGTTTTTTTTATTTTTTTTCTTACAAAAATTTATTTAAAGAAAATTTGATTTAACTTGCACCTTTTTAATTAATGCTACAGAACCTTGAAAAAAAGTACTTTTAAATTCACTTCTCTACTTTTTATCTCTTTTATATTGTACTCTTTCCAAGACCCTTTTTTGGTTAAAAGAGTTTCAGATAAAGACTTCCGTTATGAGTTTTTTACTACTAATAAAAAGAAAAAGCCTAAAATAAATAAAGACTATTTTTGGTTTAAAGGCGGGCTTATACATAATTCTCAATACGGTATTGGCGGCGAGTTGTTAGATGGTAAATTTTCGAAATTTTACCATAGTAACCAATTGGCTGAACAAGGAACTTTTAAAAAAGGCCTAAAAACAAAAGAATGGAAATCTTGGCATCCTAATGGTAAAATTGCATTTATATATCATTGGTCTTCTGGACTAAAACATGGTGAGTATTTTTCTTTTGATACAGAGGGAAAAATGATTGAACGTGGATTTTATAAAAATGATTTGAAATCTAAAATTTGGATTCATTTTGAACGAAAAGATACTTTAATTTATAAAGAAGGTAAAATCGTAGTGCCTAAAAAACCCAAAAATACGATTCAAAAAACTTCTGACACATATACTAAAACGAGTTTTTTCAAACGTTTATTTCGTAAAAAAAACAAAACTCATGATGCTCAAGGCGCATAGTCTTCTTTATGCAATTTATATCTGTCTGTTGGTTTCCATCATTTGTGGAGCTTTACTCTATTTTTTCAATTTATACAGTTTGTTAAACCTTCATTATAATTTGGAAGAGGAGTTATATCTACAAAATCAATCGACCTTGAATTTTGCATTGGGAAATAATTTGAACGAAACCGATTTTCCCATTGATGAAAACAGCCCGATTCGTAATAGTTATAATGTAAAATCGTATGGTTTACTCAACGTAGTAACTACGCAATCTGTTTTTAAAAACGATACAGTAACTGCTACCCATTTAATTGGGAGTTACAATTTTTTAAAAACGGCATTGTATATTGCCAATTTCACACAGGATATAGCTTATAATGGAAAAGTAAAACTAAACGGCACAACTTACTTCCCTTCTAATTATGTTTCTCCTTCTTATCTAACTAATGAGGTAAATACTTTTATACATACGGGTAAAAAAGAAATTTCTAAACTTCAATTGCCCAAGATAAATCCTAAATTTGATAGAATTTTAGAAGGATTTTATTCCTACAAAAACACTTTAAATATTGATACAAAAGTAAAAGATTCCTTGTTTTTCAATTCGTTTACCAAACCGACACAAGAAATAAACATAGGTAGTAATTTGAGTAATATTATCATAAAAGGCAATTACATATTGCGCAACAACGATTCGATTCGGATTGCTAAAAGTGCAACGTTGGAGGATGTGATAATTGTTTCTCCTAAAATTTCAGTTGAAGAAGGTTTTAAAGGGAATGCTCAATTTATAGCAACTCAAAAAATTAATGTTGGTGCTAAGGTAGTTTTAAATTATCCTTCCGCACTTGTTCTTAAAAGCGAAGAAAACGAGGAAACTCAAATTAAAATTGGAAAAGAAACTAAAATTTTTGGCACGGTAGTTTTATTTGGAAACGGAATGGAAAACATTGCTAAAAACAGCATTGCTATTGAAGATAAGAATTTAGTAATTGGTTCTATTTATTGTACGGGTAAACTTGATTTACAAGGAACGGTATATGGCTCTGTATTTACTAATAAAGTTTTTAGACAAACTAGTTCTTCCGTACATGAAAATGTATTACATAATCTGACGATTGATACTACTAAAAAACCCAATTATTTTATGGATTTCCCTTTATTTATCAATCCAAATACAAAATATGGTATCATTAAAAAACTTAAATAAAGTAAAAGCCAATTCTATTATAGAATCGGTTGTGGCACTGTGTATCATATCCGTATGCTTATATATTGCAATGCTTGTTTTTTCTGCCGTTTTAACCCAAAAATCGTCCCCTAAATTCTATCAAACACAACATAAAGCCAATGCTCTTTTTTATCTATCTCAAATCGAATTCGATTCAATCATCAATCAAACGGAAGCTATTACTATAGAAACAACTCCTGTTAATGCTAATCTGAAAGAATTGACTATTAAATATAAAGACAGTACAGAAATAGAAATTGAGAAAAAGTTTTACTTGCTAAACCATGAAGAATAATCACCTTCCCGCTTTTTCTATATTGGAAGCCCTCATTTCTATGGCTATTGCGGCTATTATTATGGGACTTACTTTTATGGTATTTTCCATCATAACTGAAAGAATGTTGGATTACAAAAAACGGAACCAAGCTACTCATGATGTAAATAGACTTACCTACAGTATTAATAAGGACATTTTTGATAGTGATAAAATGGATATAAGGGACAATAAAATTCAGTTTTCAGATTACACGGGTACTTCCGTTAATTATTATCTAGAAGAAGAAAATATTATCAGAAGTCAAACAGCTTTTATAGATACTTTTAAAATTGCAGTCCAATATTTTCAAGTCGATTCACTCCACAATACTTCGGGTAAAATACATTTTCAAAAAATGAAAATGAAAATAAGTTCGGACGGTATTTTAATGGACTTGATTTTTTATAAACCTATTTTTGCCAACGAACTATTGTATAAAAAATTTAAAGATGAGTTTTGATTTAAACACATATAAAAAAAACCACACTATTAATACCGAAAAATCTTCGAATGTAATTTCTTTCCCCTTTCGCAAAAAATTCTCCGATAAAAAAAAAGAAAATTTCTATAGAGAATTAGGGTTACTCCTAAAATCAGGAGTTGATTTCAAAAAAGCATTGGAAATTTTGAGTAATCAATCTACTCATAAAACCGAGAAAGAAATCATTACGTCAGTAAAAACAAAGGTAAGCCAAGGAAGAAACATATACGAATCTATAAAGGAAACAAATCAATTTTCACCTTACGAATATTACAGCATTCAAATAGGTGAAGAAACGCGAAAGTTGGAAGATATTTTACATGAGCTACAAAAATATTTCAACCGTAAAATTCAAATGAAACGTCAAATCGTTTCGGTATTGACTTATCCAGTAATCGTATTGATTGTTACTTTCTTGGTTTTGTATTTTATGTTGAATAAAGTGGTCCCTATGTTTAGTTCTGTTTTTAAACAGTTTGGAAATGAATTACCTAAAAGTACCCAACTTATCATCAGCCTATCGAATCATTCAGGCAAAATATTTAGTAGCTTTTTATTTGTAGTTATAATTTTATTTATAACTCATTATTCCTTTAAAAAAAACAATCAATATCGTGCATTTACAACGGGGCTCACTCTACGATTGCCTTATTTTGGCAACCTAATTCAAAAAATTTATCTCTCTCGTTTTTGTCAAGCCATGAGTTTACTTATCACTTCGCGTACCACTTTGATTAATGCTTTATCACTCACGTCAAAAATGATAAGTTTTTACCCCATAGAAAACTCTATTGAAACCATAAAAAAAGACATTACCAAAGGTGCCTCTTTAAGTGAAAGTTTAAAAAAACACCCTGTTTTTGAAGCAAAGATGGTATCTATGATTGAAGTTTCTGAACAAGTTAACCAACTTGATTCTATGTTTGAAAAACTAACGGAACAGTACAACGAAGAAGTTAATCATCAAACCAAAATGATTGGAGTAATTCTAGAACCTATGCTTATTATTGTAATAGGTGTTATTGTAGGGATAATTATGATATCAATGTATGCACCTATGTTTGACTTGAGTAAAATAATAAAAAACTAATCAGATTCTAGTTTTTCATGCCCTTTTCAATCTCTCTATCTAGATACAACTATACATAATACACCTAACGATGAAAAGACGTGTTGTTAGAACTATATTTGTTTACCATTAGAACCTGTAATTCGGGCATAATCAAGACAAAAATAGTTGGAACGGCGTTACTACCGCCTACTCCGTAAGAAAAATTCTCTTGTATCATTTTATCGTGTTTTTTATTTGTGTGTTTGCATCCTCCTAATGGTAGGATAAACAAAAGGATAAGGAGCTTTTTTAGTTTAGTATCCATTTCTTTTACTGTTTAACTTGTTATCATACCTTTTTACTTCACAAAACTTAAAAACATGTATTTCTTATCCTCCCCAAACACCTACTACTTTGTATTTTGTAAGGGGGATTTCTTCCGTTGTACATTTTACTGAAATTTTCATATCGTCGTACATAAAGGTTGGTTTTATAATTATATCTATGGGGGTTTCAGGATATTTTTTCTTTAATTTATCAAATACTTGTAGCATTTCTCGATCATTGAAAATGATTTCGGTAAAATATTTTTTAAAATAAAGATTTGCATTATACGGAATAGAAGTTTCTCTATATTGTGCTACTTCTTGGGGATTATAGGGAACAAAATTAGACTCGCCATTATAATTAATTACGTAATAACCTGTAAGAAAATCTTTTTCATCATAGGATTTAAGTACAAAACGGTACTTGTATTTTTCTCTGTACTGATCCCATAAACCATACGGTATGCCTTTTTGTTTTATTTCTGCTTTGATACTATCGGGAACGGCTATATCATACATGGTATCAAAAAAATCTTTTTGGGTTCTTTGATGGGGATTGTCATAAAAATCGTTTCGATCTACAAAGGTTTCTTTGGCTTGTAAACGACAAATTTCAGTACGATGATGATTACCCGATAACCAGACCACTATACATCCGCCTGGAGCTGCTCCTACAGTTAGAACATCATACGTACTAGGCTCCATTTTATAACGTTCTTCCCCATCTATAATTTCTTTTTGGTTGCCTTCTATTAAAAAACCCTTTTTAAATTCTGCTAAAATTTTATCAGCGGGTAGTGCTGCCTCTACTTTATAAAACTTTTTTTCGGCATAAGCTACATAGGTAAGATTTAAATAATACGGAATAGAACTACCTCCCATACCGCCTTTTGATCCATCTCCATGCCATCCTCCTTGTTCCATACCTGATCGAGGCATTCCGCAAAT
>NZ_PCMX01000053.1:74898-80387 GCF_002530675.1 Flavobacterium columnare NBRC 100251 = ATCC 23463 | reverse complement strand
AAAAAGGGTTGGTGAAAATACTGTAAAGCATTATAAAATATGATATTTCGAAGGGTTTATTGAAACAAATTTCAATAAACTTTTTTTATTTATGAAAACTTCAAAAAAAGAGATATCCAACTTGTAAAAGTCTAGAAACTATAAAATGAGGAATTCAACAAAAAACAACGATTTAAGTATAGGTATTGTGGGCAATTATTTACTGCTATTAATAATAAATGTTTCAGATTCTAATAAAGAAATAAAATCAATATAAAATAAAAAAACCAGCCTTTAAAGACTGGTTTTAGGTGTTTTATTACGCTATTTTATTACGTTTTCTGTCATTTTCATTTAAAAAGATTTTACGTAAGCGAAGCGATTTAGGAGTTACTTCTACATACTCATCTTTTTGAATATATTCTAATGCTTCTTCTAATGTGAATTTTATAGCAGGAACAATTCTAGTTTTATCATCAGCTCCCGCACTACGGAAGTTTGTTAACTGTTTTGTTTTAGTAATATTTACAACCATATCATCACCACGAGAGTTCTCGCCAATTACCTGACCTTCGTACACATCTTCATTTGGATCTACAAAGAACTTACCTCTGTCTTGTAATTTATTGATTGAATAAGGAATTGCTTTTCCGTTTTCCATACAAATTAAAGAGCCACTAATACGTCCTGAAATTTCACCCTTATAAGGTTGATATTCTAAGAAACGGTGTGCCATAATAGCTTCACCTGCTGTAGCTGTTAATAATTGGTTACGTAATCCAATGATACCACGAGAAGGAATGATAAATTTAATAATCATACGTTCGCCTCTTGGCTCCATACTTAACATTTCACCTTTACGAACTGTTACAAATTCTACTGCTTTACCTGATACATTTTCAGGTAAATCAATGGTTAATTCTTCAACAGGTTCGCATTTTACGCCATCAATTTCTTTAATGATAACTTGAGGTTGGCCAATTTGCAATTCATAACCCTCACGGCGCATTGTTTCAATTAAAACAGATAAGTGTAATACACCACGACCAAAAACCATAAATTTATCAGCAGAATCAGTTTCATTAACGCGTAATGCTAAGTTTTTTTCTAATTCTTTTGTTAAACGATCTTTAATATGACGAGAAGTTACAAATTTACCCTCTTTACCAAAGAAAGGTGAGTCATTAATTGTAAATAACATACTCATTGTAGGCTCATCAATAGCAATAGTAGCTAATGCTTCTGGATTTTCGAAATCAGCCACAGTATCACCAATATCAAACCCTTCTAAACCTACAATTGCACAAATATCACCTGCAACGACTTCTTGTACTTTTTTACGGCCAAGACCTTCAAAAGTATGTAATTCCTTAATTCTAGACTTTGTGGTAGAGCCATCACGTTTTACGAGTGAAATATTCATTCCTTCACTTAAAACACCTCTTTGTAAACGACCAATCGCTATACGGCCTGTAAATGAAGAGAAATCTAATGAAGTAATTAACATTTGTGGAGTACCTTCAGAAACTTTAGGAGCAGGTACATTGTTTAGAACCATGTCTAAAAGAGGTTCTATAGATGAAGTTTGAACTTTCCAATCCTCGCTCATCCAGTTGTTCTTTGCAGAACCATATACACAAGGAAAATCTAATTGTTCTTCAGTAGCACCTAATTCAAACATTAAATCGAAAACTTTTTCATGTACCTCTTCAGGAGTACAGTTTTCTTTATCTACCTTGTTTATAACCACACATGGTTTTAAACCTAAATCAATTGCTTTTTGTAATACGAAACGAGTTTGTGGCATAGGTCCTTCAAAAGCATCTACTAATAAGCATACTCCATCAGCCATATTTAATACACGTTCTACTTCTCCACCAAAATCCGCGTGACCAGGAGTGTCTATAATGTTGATCTTAGTTCCTTTGTAAGTAACAGATACGTTTTTAGAAGTAATTGTGATACCGCGTTCGCGTTCTAAATCATTGTTGTCAAGGATTAAATCTCCTGTATTTTCATTTTCTCTGAATAATTGACAGTGGTACATAATTTTGTCAACCAAAGTCGTTTTGCCGTGGTCAACGTGCGCGATAATGGCAATATTTCTAATTGATTCCATGTGTGTGATTTTTGAAGGTGCAAAATTACAATTATTTTTTTCTAATTCAATCGTTAAGTATTGATTAGTTTAAAAAGATTTCTTCTCTTTATAAAAAAAACAAATAATATGTAAGTTATTTGAGTAGGATCCCCTTTTTTTTTGATAGGTCTGATGGTGTAATAAAATAAAAAATCCCGAATGATTCGGGATTTATTTTTTGAACACTTAATTATAGATTATAAAGCAGCTACGTGTCTTGTTAATTTTGACTTTAAGTTAGAAGCTTTATTATCGTGTATGATATTTTTCTTAGCTAATTTGTCAATCATTGAAATAACGATTGGTAACTTAGCAACTGCTTCAGCTTTATCTGTAGCTAAACGGATAGTTTTGATAGCGTTACGAGTAGTTTTGTGTTGGTATCTGTTTAATACTCTTCTTTTTTCGTTACTTCTAATTCTTTTTAATGCTGACTTATGATTTGCCATTGTTCTTTAATTTTAATTGTAATAATAATTTATAAACTATTAGTTAAAAAAGAAAAACCTCCCACAACTACCTTGGTAATCACTTTGGTTTTAACTAATAAAATAATACTCGAGACACTAAGTAATTATTTTATAAAACTTATTTACAACTAATTTGTAGCCCGTAGGGGAATCGAACCCCTCTTGCAAGAATGAAAATCTTGAGTCCTAACCGATAGACGAACGGGCCAAGAAGCCTTATAGTATTTTAAAGTTGTAGCCCGTAGGGGAATCGAACCCCTCTTGCAAGAATGAAAATCTTGAGTCCTAACCGATAGACGAACGGGCCATAAGGCATTTGTTTTTTCAGTATTTCAATTTTTGTAGCCCGTAGGGGAATCGAACCCCTCTTGCAAGAATGAAAATCTTGAGTCCTAACCGATAGACGAACGGGCCTTTTTGTACTTTGATTGCTTTTGTTGAGCGATCATTTCCGTATTGCGAGTGCAAAGATACACACATTTTTTGTTTTTGCAATAGCACTCGTAATTTTTTTTTGTTTTTTTTTATCTTTTTTTAGTAAGCCTTTGCAAATAAGACTCTTCCGTTTGAAGGATTTCCTGAAAAAATACAAATTCCATTTTCTTCTTTTCGTTCTAAAGGGATACAACGGATCGTTGCTTTGGTTAATTCTTTTATTTTTTCTTCGGTTTCTGGGGTTCCGTCCCAATGAGCGGATACAAATCCTCCTTTGTTTTCTAAGATATCTTTAAACTCATCAAATGTGTTTACTTCTGTAATATGAGCATTTCTAAAACTTAAAGCTTTAGTGAACATTTCGGTTTGGATTTCTTCCATTAAGCTTTGAATAAAGGATACTACGTCCTCTTTGGTTACTACTTGTTTAGATAAAGTATCACGACGAGCAATTTCAAAAGTTCCGTTTTCTAAATCTTTAGGTCCTATAGCCACGCGAACAGGGACTCCTTTTAGTTCCCATTCAGCAAATTTAAACCCTGGTTTTTGTGTGGTTCTGTTGTCAAACTTAACAGAAAGACCTAGCTTTCTTAAGGAATTACTTAAATCATCAGCTGCTGCCGTGATTTTTTCTAATTCTTCATCTGATTTAAAAATAGGTACAATAACGACTTGAATAGGGGCTAAGTTAGGAGGTAGTACTAATCCGTTATCGTCAGAGTGAGTCATAATTAAAGCTCCCATTAAACGGGTAGATACGCCCCATGAAGTTCCCCATACATATTCTTGTTTGCCTTCGGAACTGGTGAATTTTACATCAAAGGCATTGGCAAAGTTTTGGCCTAAAAAATGAGATGTTCCTGCTTGTAATGCCTTACCATCTTGCATTAAGGCTTCTATACAAAAAGTTTCTTCAGCTCCTGCAAAACGCTCATTAGCGGTTTTTACTCCTTTTACTACTGGTATAGCCATAAAGTTCTCAACGAAATTGGCATATACATTCATCATTTGTACTGTTTCGTCTAATGCTTCTTGTTTTGTAGCATGTGCTGTGTGACCTTCTTGCCATAAAAACTCAGCTGTACGTAAAAATAAGCGTGTACGCATTTCCCAACGTACTACATTGGCCCATTGGTTAATTAGTAATGGAAGGTCTCTGTATGATTGAATCCAGTTTTTATAAGTACTCCAAATAATAGCCTCAGAAGTAGGACGTACAATTAGTTCTTCTTCTAATTTAGCATTAGGATCAACCATTAATTTACCTGGTCGTTCTTCATCATTTTTTAAACGATAGTGTGTAACCACAGCACATTCTTTGGCAAAACCTTCTGCATTTTTTTCTTCGGCTTCAAACATACTTTTAGGTACAAAAAGAGGGAAATAGGCGTTACTGTGCCCTGTTTCTTTAAACATTTTGTCTAATTGTGCTTGCATTTTTTCCCAAATAGCATAGCCGTAAGGTTTGATCACCATACATCCTCTAACCGCTGAATTTTCAGCTAAATCGGCTTTTACTACTAGTTCATTATACCATTTGGAATAATCGTCTGCGCGTTTTGTTAAGTTCTTGCTCATTATCAGTATTTTGGCACAAAAATTGTGATTTGTTAAAGTTGAAATAATTTGTGCAAAACTAGTTATTTTTGTATTGTCCAACAATAAAAAATTGAGAAATGAAAACAAACTTCCAATATTTAAGAAATGCTGTTGTTAAAACAGTATTAGTAAGCATAGGCTTGCTTGCACAAGCTTGTGCTTCTTATCAAAATATTTCCTATTATGATAATGATGGCATTTATGGTTCTACTCCTAAGGAAACGAGGATAGTTCAAGAGATTAAAGATCAAAATAATGATGGTGGACGTTATAAAGAGTATTTTGGTGCTAAAGCAAATGATTTTAAAATCTCTAATAAAGAAGTGTTTACAGATATTGCTAGTTATACTTCAACTTTAGATACTACTAAAATAGTATCTAGAAAGAATTATGAAGGTTGGGGAGGCAATAATAAAGAGGTAACGGTAAATGTATACAATAATTCTTGGAATCATTGGAGATGGAGTTATGGAACATGGTGGAACCATTGGGGATATAGACCTTATTATTCTGGATTTAGTTATTGGAATGATTGGTATTATAGCCCTCATTGGGGATATACGTATTATGGTCCTTATTGGGGATCTGGTTGGTATGACCCTTACTATACTAATACGTATTATGGTTGGAATAATTCTTATTATTATGGAAGAAATTACAGTTATAGTGGAGAAAGAAGGTTTGGAGGATATGATGGAGGAAGTTATTTAAACTATTCAAATTCGTTTTTAAATTATAATACCAATCCAAATTATATTGGTTCAAGAAGAAATGGAGGAGATACACAAGATTATATAACTAATACTAGACCTAGAAACTATGAATCTTCGCCAAGGAGCTATGAAACACCTAGAAACTATGAATCT